>JACTVT010000062.1 GCA_014465955.1 Eubacterium sp.
AAATTAATTAACAATATTAATGAAACTGAAAAAATAATTTCCGATTATACTGATAAAATTTATAACACAGTTCTGACCGACAATAAATTGTTAATCGAAAAATTGAAAGAACAGTCCGACGGTGTTATTAAAAGAATTATTATAAAGTATTTTAAAGATAATGATATAGAACTTGACACCGGGCACCTTGGTGATATTTTAAAACTGATTGATAAACAGGGAAAAATACAAATTAAAGATAATATCTTTGCTTTTTCGGATACCGGATTTTTGAGATGCGGCAAATTCACTGATACAGATTTTGATAAAATATCGATTGATAAAAGAATAATAAGTGTAAATTCTGAAAAAGATTTTTTAAATAACTGTGAATTATTAAATAAAAAGTTTGATTTTTACTGCGATTGTGATAAAATAATTGGCAATGTATATGTGCGTAAGAGGAAAGAAGGAGATTATATTGCTCCTTCTAATCGCAATTGTACAAAATCATTAAAGAAATTATTTAATGAATATCATATTGCTGTTGAAAAGCGAAACAGTATTCCGGTTATATGTGATGATAGCGGTATTATCGGAGTATACGGATACTGTGCTGATGAAAGAGTAAAAATTGATTTCAATACAAAGAATATTTTAACTATAGTTATCCATATGGATACGGAGGATAAGATTTAATGAAAAATATGGCAAAAAATTGGAAAATGATGCTGTTTTATGTGCTGATACCTGTTTTACTGGTGGGTGTTTCTTTTCTGTTTCTTAATATGCAGAATCCAAAGGAACTTAAATACAGTGAAGTGGTAAATCTTTTCAAAAATCAGCAGGTATCTGAATTCACAATTGATTTAACTTCGGGTTCACTTTCCTATAAAACAATTGACAATCCTGACGAAACCAAAGAGTATACTGTTCCGAGTGTTACTTATTTTCTTGATGATATCAGAGACAGCGTAAATGAACATAACGACAATAATCCTGATAATCAGATTGTGTATAATTATACAAAGAGTACGTCCAAAAGTTGGATTATCAGTCTTTTGCCATCCCTTCTGCTCGGTATTTTGTTGGTTTTCGGAGCAGTTTATATAATCAAAAAGATGAATGATACCATGCAGGGCGAAAATAACCGTACGCTCGGTTTCGGTAAAATCAGGGCAAGGTCACTTGAAGATTCAAACGCCAAAGGTATTACTTTCAAAGATGTTGCAGGGTGTGATGAAGAAAAAGAAGAACTTCAGGAACTTGTTGAATTCCTTAAAGACCCAAAAAAATTCACAGAACTCGGTGCAAGAATTCCGAAAGGTGTACTTCTTGTCGGCCCTCCCGGTACAGGTAAAACCTTACTTGCCAAAGCAGTTGCAGGCGAAGCAAATGCACCGTTTTTCTCTATTTCCGGTTCTGATTTTGTTGAAATGTATGTAGGCGTCGGTGCGTCAAGAGTCCGTGATTTGTTCTCACAGGCTATCAAAAAGAGTCCTTCAATTATCTTTATTGATGAAATTGATGCAGTCGGCAGGCACAGAGGCACAGGAAACGGAAACAGCAACGATGAAAGAGAACAGACCCTTAATCAGATGCTTGTTGAAATGGACGGTTTCGGCACAAACAGCGGTGTAATCGTTATTGCCGCTACCAATAGACCTGACGTTCTTGACCCTGCACTTTTAAGACCCGGTCGTTTTGACAGACAGATTACCGTAAATAAGCCTGATGCGCAGGGCAGGGAAGATATCCTGAAAGTACATTCAAGATTCAAACCTCTTGCTCCCGATGTTGATTTGCATAGCATCGCTATGGACACAATCGGCTATACAGGTGCTGATCTTGAAAACCTTTTGAATGAGGCTGCTCTTCTTGCAGCAAGAAGACATAAAAAGGCAATTACCGCCATTGAAATTCAGGATGCTGCTTCAAGAGTTGAAATGGGTACCGAAAAGAAATCTCATAAGTATTCCGAAAAAGTTAAAAAACTTACTGCTTATCACGAAGCAGGTCATGCTGTTGTCTCCTATTATCTTGATAAGCATGACCCTGTTAAAGAGATTTCAATTATTCCCCGCGGTCTTGGTGCAGGCGGTTACACATGGTATCAGCAGCAAGATGAAGATATGAATTCAAGAGAACAAATGCTTGAATTGCTCATATCACTTCTCGGTGGACGTGTTGCAGAGGCAATTTCGCTTGATGATATTTCAACAGGTGCATCAAATGACTTAGAGCGTGCATCTCAGATTTGCCGAGTGATGGTTACAAAATACGGTATGAGCGACGGAATCGGTCCTGTAGTTTATAAAGACAGTAATGATGATTATTTTTATGAAAAGAACTACAGTGAAGCAACTGCCGAAAGAATTGATGTTGAAATTGAAAAAATGTTAAGGAATGCTTACAGTAAAACCGAGAACATTCTTAAAGAACATAATGAAAAACTTATTCTTGTTGCCGAAACGCTTATTGATAAAGAAAAAATTACGGGTGAACAGTTTAAATCTCTTATGAAAACAGGAGAACTTCCTGCTGAAGAAGAAAACGAGATTTCAATTTCAGATACCGATGAAGTTGATAACACTCAAATTATCGATGAAACCGAATTTTCTGAAGAAATTAAAAATAATCCGGCAGATTCAGTCGATTTTCCTGTTAAATCAAATATAAATTCAGACGAAAATGATGAATAATTGCATAATTTATCTGAGTGAGAGTATTAATTTATTCTCACTCATTTTCTTTATATTGTAATAATTGTTACAAAATCTTGACAAAAATACAATATCTTGTATAATATTATTCTGTAAAACTATTGCTCGGAGGGTAATATGCCTAAAAATAAAGAATACGGTAATGAAAGCATTAAATCTTTAAAAGGTGCTGACCGTGTAAGAAAAAGACCTGCCGTTATTTTCGGCTCTGACGGAATTGAAGGCTGCCAGCATTCAATTTTCGAAATTATGTCAAATTCCATTGACGAGGCGAGAGAGGGCAGAGGAAATAAAATTATTATAACCCGATTTGAAGATGGTTCTGTTGAAATTCAGGATTTCGGAGCAGGTATTCCCGTAGACTACAATTCAGCCGAAAAAACAGAAAACTGGAAACTTCTTTTCTGCGAAATGTATGCAGGCGGTAAATATGATGCAGGCTCGGATAATTATGAATATTCACTCGGTTTAAACGGGCTTGGTCTTTGTGCCACCCAGTATGCATCCGAATATATGGATGCCGAAATTCATCGTGACGGTTTTTGCTATAAACTTCATTTTGAACACGGCGAAAACATTGGCGGGCTTGATAAACAACCATATGATAAAAAAGATACAGGTTCCCGCATTAAATGGAAACCTGATTTAAAAGTTTTTACCGACATTAATGTTCCGCTTGAATATTTTAAGGAAACAATAAAAAGACAGGCTATCGTAAACGACGGCGTTACTTTTGTGCTTAAAAATCAGACGGGGGCAAAATTTGAAACTTTTGAATATTCCTATAAAAACGGTATAAAAGACTATGTTGAAGAACTTGCAGCCGATACTGCATTTACTTCACCGCAGTACTGGGAATGCGAAAGAGTCGGCAGAGACAGAGAAGATTTAAAAGATTATAAATTGAAAATCAAAGCATCACTTTGTTTTTCGC
Organism: Eubacterium sp.; assembly: GCA_014465955.1. Classification (GTDB taxonomy): domain Bacteria; phylum Bacillota; class Clostridia; order Oscillospirales; family Acutalibacteraceae; genus Eubacterium_R. Next base: position 3,637 of record JACTVT010000062.1, read on the forward strand.
AGAAAGTTCAACTTAAAGAATATTATCATAACTCAAGTTTTCTTGAACACGGCGGTTCTCCCGATAAAGCATTTCGCAGTGCTTTTGTAAACGAGATTAATGCTTACCTTAAAGCAAATAATAAATATAATAAGACTGACAGTCAGATAAATGTTCAGGACGTAGAAGATATTTTAATTCTCGTTATTTCATCATTTTCTACTCAAACATCATATGAAAACCAGACTAAAAAAGCTATTACAAATAAATTTATTCAGGATGCTATGACTGAATTTTTCAGAAAGCAACTTGAAGTATATTTCATTGAAAATAAAATGGAGGCAGAAAAGATTGCCGACCAGGTTATTATCAACATGCGAAGCCGTATTAAAGCGGAAAATACCAGAAAGTCTTTAAAGAAAACTTTACAGACTAAAATGGATATGACGAACAGAGTGCAGAAGTTCGTTGACTGCCGTTCAAAAGATGTTAATGAACGAGAAATCTTTATAGTAGAGGGTGACTCTGCTCTCGGTGCCTGCAAACAGGCAAGAAATGCTGATTTTCAGGCGATTATGCCTATCAGAGGTAAAATTCTCAACTGTCTGAAATGCGAATATGATAAAATTTTTAAAAGCGAAATTATCACCGATTTAATTAAGGTTCTCGGCTGCGGTGTTGAAGTTCGTTCAAAAGCATCGAAAGATTTAACTGCTTTTGATATGAATAATCTTCGCTGGAATAAAATTCTGATTTGTACCGATGCCGATGTTGACGGATTTCATATCAGAACTCTTGTTTTAACTATGATTTACAGACTTATGCCTAAACTTATTGAAGAGGGCAGAGTGTTTATTGACGAATCACCGCTTTATGAAGTTACCTGCAAAGACCAGACTTATTTTGCTTATGATGAAGTTGAAATGGAAAAAATCAGGCATGAAATCGGTAATCAGAAATACACTGTTCAGCGTTCAAAAGGTCTTGGTGAAAACGAGGCTGAAATGATGGCGCTTACTACGATGAACCCTGCCACAAGACGTCTTATTCTTGTAACACCCGATGAGGCAGAAAAAACATCACAAATGTTTGATTTGCTGCTTGGTGATAATCTTGAAGGCAGAAAACAATATATTACGGATTTCGGTCATCTTTATATAGATTCGGCCGATGTAAGTTAAGGAGGTTAAAAATATGGCAAGAAGAAAAAAAACTGATGAGTCAGATAAACCTCTTAACAGCAATGTTCATATTGAAAACGCCGGCACAATACGAAACGAAGTTATTACCGACGCTCTTACAAATAACTTTATGCCTTATGCAATGAGCGTTATTCTTTCACGTGCCATTCCCGAAATTGACGGTCTTAAACCATCGCACCGTAAACTCCTTTATACTATGTATAATATGGGGTTGTTAAAGGGCGGCGTTATTAAAAGTGCTAATATTGTCGGCAGAACCATGCAGTTAAATCCGCACGGTGATGCATCAATCTACGAAACATTGGTAAGACTTTCAAGGGGCAATGAGTCGCTTCTGAATCCATTTGTCGAGTCGAAAGGTAACTTCGGTAAAGCATATTCCAAAAATATGGCGTTTGCGGCATCACGTTATACCGAAGCTAAACTTGCACCTATCTGTAAGGAACTTTTCGACGATATAGATAAAGATACTGTTGATTTTGTTGATAACTATGACAATACAATGAAGGAACCGAGAATTCTGCCCGTTACTTTCCCGTCAATACTCTGCAATGTTACTACAGGTATTGCGGCGGGTATGGCTTCTTCAATAGCATCTTACAATCTTAAAGAAATTTGCGAAACAACAATCGCGCTCATGAAAAATCCTGACCACGTAATTTCAGATACTCTGATCGCACCTGATTTTGTCGGCGGCGGATACATTATTTATAATAAAGAAGAATTTGACAAAATCAATGAAACGGGACGCGGCTCTGTCAGAGTGCGTTCCAAGTATACTTATGATAAATCCGATAACTGTATTGATATTACGCAAATTCCGCCTACAACTACGGCAGAAGCAATAATTGACAAGATTATTGAACTTGTTAAGGCGAATAAAATCAGAGAAATATCAGATATCCGTGACGAAATAAGTTTGAAAGGTCTTAAAATCACGATTGATTTAAAACGCGGCACCGATCCCGATAAACTTATGACTCGTCTTTATAAAATGACAACTCTTGAGGATTCTTTCTCCTGTAATTTTAATGTTCTTATTGACGGTGTACCGAAAGTTCGCGGTGTTCGTGAAATTCTCAATGAGTGGATTAAATTCAGACTCAACTGTATTACCAGAAGAATTAATTTCAGTCTTAATAAAAAAAGAAAACAACTTCATTTATTAAAAGGTCTTTCAAAAATTCTGCTTGATATTGATAAAGCAATTAAAATTGTTCGTGAAACCGAAAGTGAATCTGATGTTGTTCCCAATCTTATGATTGGCTTCGGAATTGATGAAGTTCAGGCTGAATATGTGGCTGAAATAAAACTTCGTCATCTTAACAGAGAATACATTCTTAAGAGAATAGATGACATTGAAAATCTTGAAAACGAAATTGCCGATCTTGAAAAAACACTTTCAAGTGAAACAAAAAAGAAAAAAATTATTATTGCAGAACTTGAAAATGTTATTAAAAAATATGATAAAGGCAGAAGGTCCGAAATTCTTTATGATATTTCCGAGGAAACCGAAGAAATTAATGCTGAAATCCCAGATTATCCTGTAACTTTCTTTATTTCAAAAGAAGGTTATGTTAAAAAAATTAAAACCGCCAATCTCAGAATGAGCGGTGAACAAAAGGTTAAAGAAGGGGACAGTATTGTTGCCGAAATTGAATGTTCAAACAAAGATGAGATTATGGCATTCACAAACAAACATCAGGTTTACAAGGCTAAAGTTGATGATTTTACTGATACAAAGGCATCTGTACTTGGTGAATATGTTCCTGCCAAACTGAATATGGAAGAGGGCGAAGAAACCGTATTTATTACTGTATTCTGCGAATATAAGGGTTATATGATTTTCATTTTTGAAAACGGCAAACTTGCTAAAGTTGATATGAGTTCTTATGAAACGAAAACGAACAGAAAAAAACTTATTAATGCTTTCAGTGATAAATCACCGCTCGCCTGTGCATTTTATATTTCTGAAGACAAAGATATTGTTATCTGTGCTGAAAACGGCAGAAAACTTCTTCTTAATACGGCTGTAATTACATCAAAATCCACTAAAAACACACAAGGTGTTCAAGTGATTAAATTAAAAAAGAGAAATGACAAGGTAAGTTCTGCTCATTTCTATACAGAGGGCGAATTTGAAAAAGAATGGCGTTTCAGGGCAAAAACATTGCCTGCCGCCGGCGCTGTACCGTCATCTTCCGACATCGGAGAGCAATTGACTTTTTAATCACTGTTTAATTTAATATATTTACTGAATATCGCAAACTATTCTATTAATTTAAGAAAAAACTCTTGCATATTGTTCTTTCTTGTGATATAATCCATTAGTATTAAATATCTGTGGAGGATAAAAACAATGCTTTGGTATCATTATGTATTTGGTGCAGTACTTATTGTTGCTTCAATTCTTATTACTGTTATAGTTTTAATGCAGGAGGGCCGATCTCAGAATCTTTCAGGTGCTATTGCCGGCGGTGCAGATGCTTTTCTCGGTAAATCAAAGGCTCGCACCATTGAGGCTAAACTTGAAAAGATAACAAAGTGGTTTATTGTAGGCTTCTTTGTTCTTGTTCTGGTTGCTTTCTTAGTTTTCTTGTTCGTTGGATAAGAAATCAAGTAGATAACCTTGCGTTATGCAAGGTTATTTTTTTTGGAGTTAAAATGTATTATATAATTTTTGATTTAGAGTGGAATAATGCTTACAATTATAAAACTAAAAAGGGTTTTAATGAAATTATAGAAATCGGTGCTGTCAAACTTGACAGGAATTTTAATATAGTAGGCACATTTAAGCAACTTATAAAGCCTCAGGTCTCAAAAAAACTTTCATCAAGATTTAAAAATCTTACTCATATTACGTCCGAAGAAATTAAAGAAAAAGGTATCCCTTTTGAAAATGCTGTTTCTGATTTTGCAAGATGGAGCGAAAATGACAAAAGCGTGTTTATGAGTTGGTCAAACAGCGATCTTTATGTACTTGTTGATAATTTTCAGTATTTTTTTGGCAAAACTACTGTTGACTTTATGAAAAAGTATGCCGATGTTCAAAAATTCTGCCAAAGAAATATTAAAACAGAAAATTCAAATCAAATCGGCCTGTCCAACTGTGCTGAATTATTGAATATTTCTGTTGATTCCGAAAATCTGCACAGAGCACTTGAAGATTGCTATCTTGCTGCCAAGTGTTTTGAAAAAGTTTATGATGAAAAAGAATTTAAAAACTATATTTCTGTTTGTGACTTTGATTTTTTTGAAAGACTTATATTTAAGCCTTACTATATTACAAAAGTCAAAACCGATAATTTCAACGCAGACGAGGTGGAATTTAACTGTCCGATTTGCGGCAGTAAACTTAACAGGCTTACCGAATACGAATGTAAATGCAGTGCATTTAAAGCGGTAGGGGAATGCAAACCCTGTAAAAAGAAATGGTGGATTTTTTTCAGAGCAAAGCAAACCTATGATACAATCCATATCTATAAAAGGGTAACTGAAATGAGCAGAAATAAGGCACGAAAAATTAAATAACTGTTAATTTATTGCTTATTTTTATTAATTTTACAAAAAATTTCTTTATTAATTCAAATCTTTATTGTATAATACTTAATTATAATAATGTATTCATGTTAAATTATAACTTGTTAGGAGGTATGAACATGGCAAATAAGGATTACGATGATTTACTTGAATCTTTTATGAATAATTCTGCCAAGGTTTATAACGAGGACAAGAAGAATTTAAATAAACAAAAAAATATTCCGTCTGCTTACAGCAGTGCTGCCGAAAAAAAAGACACACCTGTTAAAAGAGGCAGAGTAATTGAAAAAGAACAGGCTAACAAAAGAGGAAAGAAGAAAAAGCCGGTAAAGCAAAAAAGTACCACAGGAGCAAAAATCGGCAAGGCATTTGCAGGAATAGCAATGGTTATTGCAGTTGTTTGTGTTGTTTGCTTTTCAGTAGTTGCAATTTACGGCTACAGTGTTGTTCACGGCGATCCGGTTTTCAATCTTACCGATGAAAAAATGAGTCAGAATCAAACTTCATTTATCTACGGAACGGATAAAGACGGCAATACAAAAGAAATTACCCGTCTTCACGGTGAAGAAAACCGTATCTGGGTAAATCTTGATGAAATGAGCGAATATATGCCGAAAGCATTTATCGCTATTGAAGACGAACGTTTCCCGAAACATCACGGTGTAGACTGGATTCGATTTGTAGGCGTAATCGTTAAACCTCAGAATTTAAGTCAGGGCGGTTCTACCATCACTCAGCAGTTAATTAAAAACCTGACAGATGAAAACGACGTTACTTTTGTTCGTAAATTCAATGAAATTCTTTCTGCTCTCAATATTGAAAGAAACTATAACAAAGATGAAATTATTGAGGCTTATCTTAATACAATTTATCTTTCACACGGATGCTATGGTGTAAAAACTGCCGCCGAAAAGTATTTCGGCAAAAATGTAAAAGATTTGAATGTTGCCGAATGTGCATGCATTGCTGCAATTACAAAAGCTCCTACTAAAAACGACCCGTTAAAATATCCGGATAATAACAAAGATCGTCGTGATTATATCCTGAAAAAAATGCTTGAATGGAATTATATTAACCAGGAACAATATGACGAAGCATTAAATTATAAATTAGTATTTACAAATAGCGAAGAATATCAAGGCAGCCAGACGAGCAGCAGTGAAACAGGTACAAACGATAATGTAATTGAAAACTATTATGTTGACTGTGTAATCAAAACCGTTATTGAAGATTTACAGAAAATGGGATATACCGAAAAGAAAGCAAAATCTTTGCTTTACGGCGGCGGTCTTAAAGTTTATACTGCAATTGATTTTGAAGTTCAGGAATCCCTTGAAGAAATATACGAAAATTATAAAAAAATGCCCGATGAATCGGTTCAGGGTGCAATGGTTGTTATGAACTACGAGGGCAGAATACTCGGTCTTGTAGGCGGTACGGGTGAGTATGACGGTAAATTGAGTTTCAACCGTGCTATCCAGGCTGAAAGACAACCGGGTTCATCTATTAAACCACTGTCTATTTACGGACCTGCTATTGAGAAAAGCAAAACTGATGATAAATGCAGCATTTACTGGCATACTCAGATACCCGACAAGCCGCTCAAAAAGGTAAACGGCAAATGGTGGCCTACTAACCAGGGCGGAACTTATTCAGGCAATAATGTAACGCTTCAATACGGTCTCTCGAAATCAATGAATACTGTTGCAGCACAAACACTTAATATGATTGGTGTTGATTATTCTTTTGACTTTATAACAGAGAATTTCCATATTTCAACCCTTGATTCCGTACGAGACTGTGACTATGCTCCGATGGCAACAGGTGCTGTTACTACAGGTGTTATTCCGCTTGAAATGACTGCGGCTTATGCAGCATTCGGCAACGGCGGTCAATATTACTATCCTTATTGTTATTATAAAATTGAAGACAGTCAGGGCAATATTATCATTCAGACTGATGCTGAGGCTACGAAAGAACAGGCACTCAGTGAACCGTCTGCATGGATTATGAATAAAATGTTGCAGACTGTTATGACAAGCGGTACGGGTACTTCTTACAGACTTTCTTCAGTTGAATGTTTCGGTAAAACAGGTACTACTACAGATGATAAAGACCGTTGGTTTATCGGCGGCACACCTGAATATGTTGCAGCGGTATGGTACGGATATGATAATCCTAAGGAAATTGTTTACAGACTGTCTGCAAACCCGTCAGGTACTATTTGGAAGTCAGTTATGGCAGAGATTTATGAGCGCAAGGGTATTAATGAAAAATCATTCCCGAAATCAGAGACAATCGTTCAGAAATCTTACGGTGCAGGCAATGGCTGGTATGACGTTAAGAACATGCCGAGTAAGTCCACTTTCTTCTATAATGATACGGACGAAGAAAAAACAACTAATGCTAACGGTGCATCAACTTCAACAAGTGCACCAAGCACTTCCGCTCCTGCTCAGCAAACTGATGAATAATTTAAAAGGGCTTCAATATGAAGCCCTTTTCTTAAAACACACGGTGAATTATGAAAATAATGTCTATTGATTACGGTGATGTCAGAACCGGCATTGCTTTTTGTGATAAAAATGAAACTCTTGCTTATCCTCACTCGGTAATTAAAGAAAATTATCAGCCGAAACTAATTTCAAAAATTATAGATATAATATCGGCTGAAAAGCCTGAAAGAATAATTATCGGTCTTCCCAAAAATATGGACGGAACATACGGCTACAGATGTGATGAATGTAAGTCGCTCGGATGCGAACTCGCAAAAGCAATTGATTTGCCGATTAAATATCAGGATGAACGTCTTACAACTGTTATGGCGCACAATGTTTTATCTGCCAATAATGTAAAAGGAAAAAAAAGAAAAGAAAATGTTGATGCGGTTTCTGCAGTTATGATTTTGCAATCATATCTTGATAAGAATAAATTTTAAAAATTTGTCGTATTAATTTACGGTGATTTTTTGAATTTTACTATACATAAAACAAAAATCAGTATTGATTTTTCATTTTTTCTTCTGCTTTCTTTCGCTGTGTTTTATGGTTACAAAAATGCAGTTTTAATTGTATTATTCTCAAGTTTGCACGAACTGGGGCATTTGTTATGTCTTATTCTGATTAAGGCATATCCGCAAAGAATTATTGTGTCGTTTTACGGCATTTC
>JACTVT010000063.1 GCA_014465955.1 Eubacterium sp.
GAGCGCCACCTTGCCAAGGTGGAGGTGGCGAGTTCGAGTCTCGTAATCCGCTCCACATTCAGGGAAGGTTTAACCTTCCCTTTTTATTTTTATTGTGTCTTTTTCCGATTCGTTTTCGACCGCCCGCAGTGCGGGAGGCAGGGAGAAATAAGAATTTGCAGCGGTCAAAATTTATGAGCACATTTACGTGCGATAATAAATTTTGGGCACCGCAATCCGTATTACTGCGTTATTGTTAAAATTCCGCTCGGTCACATACAGCACGTATGCTCCCGTCGACGAAATTTTATCTCTGCCTTGTATAACGAAAAAATCCATCAATAAAATTTTGTGTGTCGAAAAGGGGAATTATATTGAAAAAAGGTGTGAAAAAATCTGCCGTTTTATATTTTGGGCTTTACACGGCAGTGTGCTGTATAGCACTGTTTGTAATTTTCTTCCATTTTATTGAAGAGAGAAAAAGTTTTATCTGGGTTCCTGATTCTGCAAGTCAGCATTTTTCCGCATTTGTATATTATGGTAAATATCTGCGTGAAATTGCAAGAAATCTTTTTGCGGGAAGACTTGTTATACCGCAATATAATTTTTCAATTGGTTTCGGAGAAGATATACTTACAACGCTGCATTATTATGTAATCGGCGATCCGCTTAATCTGATATCAGCCGTTATTCCGTCAAAATATGCGCCGTATGCATACACGCTTTTAATGGTTTTACGATACTATCTTGCAGGGCTTGCATTTACTGTGCTTGCAAAATATAAAAAAATACCTGCATTTGCCGCAGTATCAGGTTCGGTTATTTACACTTTTACCGTTTATTCGCTTTATATGGCAATAAGACACCCGAGTTTTTTAAATGCTTTTATTTATTTTCCACTTGTAATTCTCGGCGTTGAAATGATTTTTGATAAAAAACGACCGTATCTGTTTATTTTATCTGTTTGTCTTTCGGCGTTTTCAAGTTTTTATTTCTTTTATGTTATTTCGCTGTTTACCGTGCTTTATATTTTTGTAAGGCTGTTTTTTCAGTATGATAAAAAGAATTTTGCCAAAGGCTTTTTTAACGCCCTCGGCAGGTTCGGCGGCAGTTATATTTTAGGCGTGCTTATGGCAGGCGTTGTTTTTATACCTGTTGTTTTCAGTTTCCTTACATCAAGCAGAGGTTCAGTTGAATACGGGCTTAATCTGTTTTTTGATAAAGAATATTACATGAATTTTATTGCCGCATTTACCGGCAATGCAAATCTGTGCGCAAAGGGATATATGGGTTATACTGCTCTTGCGCTTGCAGGTGTTGTGATGATGTTTTCTTCCTTCGGCAGAAAATATGCAGATGACAGTGAAAAACGGCAGAGTGCCTTTTTGAAAACAGCGTTTATTATTCTGACCGTTATGATGCTTTTTCCTGTTTTCAGCAAAATTACAAACGGTTTTTCATATGTTGTAAACAGATGGAGTTTTGTGTACGGCCTTCTGGCGGCATATGTTTTTGCTTTTGAAATTAAAGATTTGAAAAGTATAAGCGTAAAAAAATCGGCTGTTTTGTGTGCAGCGGCGGCATTTTTCTGTGTATATATCCGCTTGACTATTTCCGAGAGAAATCACTATATTACCGCAGTAACCGTAATATTGACTGTGTTTTCGGCTTTATGCCTGATTTACAGTGTTATCAGAGAGAATAAAGGAAATCTTAAAACAGCAGGCATTTTCTTTAAAACCGCTGTGCTTGTGCTGAGTGTGGTTTCTGTTTTCTTTAATGCCGAATTCAATCTTTTTTCCGATAAATCCGAATTAAAATCCAGTATGCTTTCAATAAATGAAGCAGTTAAATTCTCTTACAGCAATGCATTTAAGGTTATGCAGAAATATCAAAATACCGATAATGCCGTTGAGCGTTACGAGGAAATCGGAGGGGAACTCGGCAATATAAATAATTCGCTGCTTAATGATACATATTCAACTCAGGAATATTACAGTATGGCAAATGCCCGCGTAAACGAATTTCAAAAGGATATGGGACTTGTTTACGAAAACTTTTCCGTAATTTCGCCTTCAAACGGTGACCCTTTTATAAATGCTGCCGAAAATGTTAAATATCTTGTATCCTCAAGGGCGGATAATACGTTTTATGGTGTTGACGCAAACCCGCTTGAATCATTCAACAAAAATATCAGCGGTGCAGAAAAATCTGTTTATGAAAATAAAAATTATTTGCCGTTCGGCTTTACATATGATAATGTTATCGGTACAGATGATTATAATAATTTAAGCAGTACCGAAAAGCGCGCCATGCTTGTGAATGCCGTAGTGCTGAATGATAATGATAATTTTGTAAATTCAGAGGCTTCTGATTTTAAAGCGGATGATATTTTGCCTGAATGCAGTATTACGGCAGATGACAGGGCCGTAGTTGAAAAAAATAAAATAACAGTTAATGAAGACGGGGCGCTTATAACCGTTCGTGCAAATAATGTTCCGAACGGTGAAATTTATTGTGTGTTTGATAATCTGGAGTATTCTTCTTCTGAAAGGTTTGTTGCAAATTCCTGGTTTGTAACAAAATGCAACAACAGAACGACAAAATTTAATTTTGCTACTCCGTATAATGATTATTACAGCGGTATTTCGGATTATACACAGCATTTCGGTTACTGTACTTCGGGCAGTGCCGAGGCAACTTTTAACCTCAGACCGGGTGTATATACTTTTGATTCCATTCATTTTGCCGTGCAGAGTCTTGACGGTTTTGATGAAAATGTTTCGGCTTTGAAAGAAGACACTCTTCAGAATCTTAAAATTGAAGCAGATAAAATTTCAGGCGAAATCAGCCTTGATAAAAATAAAATTCTTTATTTTTCCGTGCCGTACAGTGAAAACTGGATTGCTTACGTTGACGGTAATGAAACAGAGGTTTTAAGGGCAAACACGGCATTTACGGCACTTAGTCTTGATAAGGGCAGTCATACGGTTGAACTTCGTTACCGTAATAAAAGTATTGATAAAAGTGCAGTTATTTCGCTTTTGGGGTTTGCTGCATTCGGTGCGGTTGTCTTAGTAACCGAACGGAAAATAAAAAAGCAGGCAGATAATATTTAATTCTTTTAACGCATTGATTTTGTCAATGCGTTTTTTTATTTGTTGTATAAATTTTCAAAATAAACAAATACTTAAAACGGAATATTTTTTGGAGTGATTACAATGAAGAAAATTAAAAAATTGTTATGTATTCTGCTTTGCTTTGTGCTGATTTCTGCATTTTTTGCAGGCTGTAAAGCAAACGAAAATGATAATAATAATGATACACCTGCCGGCAATGTGGTTATCCGCTACCTTAATTTTAAACCCGAAATTACTGCCGCCTATGAAAAGATTTCAAAGGAATATGAGGCTGAAACGGGGGTTAAGGTTATTGTTGAAACAGCCGCAAACAACGGTTATGAGCAAACGCTTACTGCTAAAATGGCAACAGATGAAGCGCCTGCGATTTTTCAGATAAACGGTCCGCGCGGTTATGAAAGTTGGCGTGATTACTGTGCGGATATTACGTCAACCGCTCTTTATGAGCATTTAACTGATAAAGATCTGGCAATTACCGAAAACGGCAGAGTTTACGGAATTCCGTATGTAGCCGAGGGTTACGGCATTATTTACAATGATGAAATTATGCAGAAATATTTTGCGCTTGACAGCAGGGAAACAAGCCTTACTTCTATGAGTGAAGTGAATAATTTTACTGCACTTAAAAGTCTGGTTGAGGATATGCAGAAGCACAGAGAGGAACTCGGCATAGAGGGTGTGTTTTCATCTACCTCTTTAAAAGCAGGCGAGGACTGGCGCTGGCAGACGCATCTTGCCAATATTCCTGTTTATTATGAATTTAAAAGCAGAAATGCCGAACTGACTTCAGATGCAGTCAAAAAGCTTGATTTCACTTTTGCTGAAAATTATAAAAATATTTTTGACCTGTATACCGATAATTCGGTTACAGACAAAAAGGCGCTCGGTACAAAACTTGTTGATGAATCTATGGCTGAGTTTGCAACGGGAAAGTCTGCAATGGTGCAGAACGGCAACTGGGCATGGAGTCAGATTAATGATATTTCAGGCAATGTTGTAAAGGCCGAAAATATTAAATTTCTGCCTATTTACACAGGCATTGCAGGTGAGGAAAAACAGGGCATATGTATCGGCACGGAAAATTATCTTGCTGTAAATTCAAAGGTATCGGAGGCAGAGCAGAAGGCCGCGGAGGATTTTCTTTACTGGCTTTATTCAAGCGATAAAGGCAAGCAGTTTGTGCTGAATGACCTTGGTTTTATTGCACCGTTTGATACTTTTTCCGAAAATGAAAAACCGTCGGATCCGCTTGCTCAGCAGGTTGTTGAATATATGAACAACGAAAATCTTACCAATATTCCGTGGGTGTTTACCGTTTTTCCGAGTCAGACCTTTAAGGACGATTTCGGTGCCGTTCTGCTTCAGTATGCGCAGGGCTCAAAATCGTTTGATGATGTTAAAAATACGGTTGTAAAATCGTGGGAAACAGAGAGTAATTTTTGATATGAACAATAACCTGAAAAAATATTTTCCTGTTTTTGCGCTGCCGACGGCAGCATGTTTTGCAGTTGCATTTCTGATACCGTTTGCAATGGGGCTTTACCTGTCTTTCACAAAATTTACAACGGTAACAAATGCACAGTGGTGCGGCCTTGAAAACTATATACGTGCTTTTTCACAGGATACGACCTTTCTGAATTCACTGTGGTTTACAGTGAAATTCACCGTGGTTTCCGTAATAACGGTCAATATTATTGCGTTTTTTCTTGCAATGCTTCTTTGCCGTGGGATTCGCGGCACAAATCTTTTCCGCACGGTGTTTTTTATGCCGAATTTAATCGGCGGCATTGTGCTCGGCTATATATGGAATCTGATTATAAACGGTGTGCTTGCGCATTTCGGAGTGGATATCACCTTTGCGTCAAAATACGGTTTCTGGGGTCTTGTGGTGCTGATGAACTGGCAGTTAATCGGCTATATGATGGTGATTTATATTGCAGGTATTCAGAATATACCGAGTGATTTGAATGAGGCGGCGCTGATTGACGGTGCTTCTCATTGGCAGACTCTGCGTTATGTTACCATTCCGATGGTTATGCCGTCAATCACAATCTGCACGTTTTTAACTCTGTCAAATTCCTTTAAACTGTTTGATCAGAATCTGGCGCTTACGGCAGGTGCTCCTGCAAGGGAAACAGAAATGCTTGCACTCAATATTTATAATACGTTTTACGGCAGAACGGGTTTTCAGGGTGTCGGTCAGGCAAAGGCAGTTTTGTTTTTTATTCTGGTTGCCGTTATTGCATTTTTACAACTTAAATTTACAACGCAAAAAGAGGTGCAAAACTGATGAAAAGTAAGAAAAAAGCGGTGAACACAGTGATTTTTATATTGCTTGTTTTGCTGGCTTTGCTGTTTATTGCACCGCTTTTTATCGTTTTTATAAATTCGTTCAAGGCAAAATTTGATATTATCGGCAGTCCGTTTGCACTGCCGAATGCTCAAACGTTTGTCGGGCTTGAAAATTATATTACGGGTATAAAATCCTCGGGCATAATTTCTTCGTTTTTCCGTTCGCTCTTTATTACCGTCGCCTCTGTGCTTGTGCTTGTTGTGTGCACTTCCATGACGGCGTGGTATATTACGCGTGTTAAATCAAAATTTACGAAAATTCTTTATTATCTGCTTGTTTTCAGTATGATAGTGCCGTTTCAGATGGTTATGTTTACAATGACCTATACGGCAGGAAAACTAAGCCTGAATAATCTTATCGGAATTATTTTTATATATCTCGGTTTTGGGGCGGGAATGTCTGTTTTTATGATGTGCGGCTTTATGAAAAGCGTTCCCCTTGAGATTGAAGAGGCGGCAATGATAGATGGCTGCACGCCGATTCAGACATTTTTTATGATTGTTTTTCCGATTCTGAAACCTACGGCAGTAACGGTTGCCGTGCTTAATGCGATGTGGATATGGAACGATTATCTGCTTCCGTATCTTGTGCTCGGAACAGACAATAAAACAATGCCCGTTGCAATTCAACTTGCAATGCAGGGGGCTTACGGCTCTGTTAACTGGGGTGGTTTTATGGCTATGCTTGTAATTGCAATTATTCCTATAGTTGTGTTTTATCTGTTTTGCCAGAAATATATTATAAAAGGCGTTACGGCCGGCGCAGTAAAGGGCTAACCCTGATTGCGTCTTTTTCCGTTATACTTCGTTATCGGCAAAATTCCGCTCGGTCACATACCCGCGTATGCTCCCGTCGACGAAATTTTCCCTCTGCCTTGTCTAACGAAAAAAGTCCGCTAATCAGGGGGGAATACTATACATCTTATTGTATTAAAACCAAAAGGTGGATTACTTTAATGGCATCAATTAAATTTGAAAATGTGAAAAAAACGTATGAAGACGGAGTAACGGTTATTGAAAATCTGAATCTGGAAATCAAGGATAAGGAATTCGTAATTCTTGTAGGTCCGTCGGGCTGCGGAAAATCAACCATTCTGCGTATGATTGCGGGGCTGGAGGATATAAGCGGAGGAAATCTTTATATCGGAGATAAAATCGTAAACGATGTTTCACCCAAGGACAGGGATATTGCGATGGTGTTTCAGAGTTATGCGCTTTATCCGCATATGACGGTGTATAAAAATATGGCATTCGGTTTAAAACTTCGCAAGGTTGATAAAAAAATAATAGATGAAAAGGTAAGGCAATGTGCCGAAATTCTTGATATAGAAAAGTATCTGAACAGAAAGCCGAGGGCACTTTCGGGAGGGCAGCGGCAGCGTGTTGCGCTCGGCAGGGCAATGGTGCGCGATCCGCAGGTTTTTTTGCTTGATGAGCCGCTTTCAAATCTTGACGCAAAACTCAGAACAGAGATGCGAAGTCAGATTTCGGCACTTCATAAACGGTTGAATGCCACTTTTGTTTATGTTACGCACGACCAGACGGAAGCAATGACCATGGCAGACAGAATTGTTGTTATGAAAAACGGCAGAATTATGCAGGCAGATACGCCGTATATGCTTTATAATCACCCGCAGAATATATTTACGGCAGGATTTATCGGCTCGCCGAGAATGAATTTTATTCCCTGCGCGGTGCAAAGGCACGGCATGGGCACATCGCTTGTTTTCGGCGAAAATGTTATTAAACTTAATCAGAAGCAAAGCAATCTGCTTTCGGGGTATGACGGCAAAGAAGCGGTGCTCGGTATCCGTCCCGAGGATATAAAAACAGATAACGGATTTTTCAGCAAAGAAGCCTGCAATGATATTAAACTGACGGTGGATAACTGCGAAATGATGGGCGCCGAAATGAATATTTACAGCGAAATTTCAGGCAGCAAAATTATTGCAAATATAAAAGGTGTTTCCGAAATTGAAGACGGCACTGTGCTTGATGTATATTTTGATATGAACAAACTGCATATTTTTGATAAAGAAACCGAGGAACTTATCTGTGACTGAAAATAAGCGTAAAAGCGGCGTGCTGCTGCATATTTCAAGCCTTTATGATGATTTCGGAATCGGCACATTCGGCAGGTGCGCTTATGATTTTGTTGATTTTCTGCACAGTGCAAATCAAAGTCTGTGGCAGATTTTGCCGATTAATCCTATCGGCAGGGGCAATTCGCCTTACAGCAGTTCGTCTGCTTTTGCAATTGAGCCGCTTTTTATTGATTTAAGACTTCTTGAAAAAAATGGCTTTGCAGATAAAAATGAACTGTCAATTGCATTTGACAAAAACTGCCGCCGTGTAAATTATGCACGTGTTAGGCGGTCAAGAGAAGTTGTTTTTAAAAAGGTATACAGCCGTTTTTTGCAGAATATTCCGAGCGGATTTGAAGCCTTTTGCAGAAAAAATGATTACTGGCTTACTGATTTTTCGGAATATATGAGCAAAGACGGCAGTGATGCGCTGTATCATAAAATGCTTCAGTTTTTTGCTTTTGAGCAGTGGCACTGCCTTAAAGAGTATGCCAATTCGCAGGGTGTTGAAATAATAGGAGATATTCCGATTTATGTGGCTGCAGAAAGTGCGGATGTTGCTTATAATCCCGATGTTTTTTTGCTTGATGAAAAGGGGCGGCCGCGTGTTCTTGCCGGCTGTCCGCCTGATGATTTTGCGAAAAGCGGTCAGCTTTGGGGCAATCCTGTTTACAACTGGGAAAAACTTCGGCAAAATAAATATGATTGGTGGGTTAAACGGCTTGACCATAATTCGGAACTTTTTGATATTATCAGAATAGACCATTTTCGCGGGTTTGAAGATTATTATGCCGTGCCGTTCGGAGAAAAAACGGCAGAAAACGGCAGATGGCACAAGGGCCCGTCAAAGCATTTTTTCAAGGTGATAAATTCACAACTGCCGGATTTGAATATCATTGCCGAGGATTTGGGAAATCTCACGGAAAATGTAAAAAAACTGCTTGATTATACGGGTTATCCCGGAATGAAAATTTTGCAGTTTGCATTTGACAGCAGGGAAAACAGTGACTATTTACCGCATAATTATGTAAGGAATTCCGTTTGCTACACAGGAACTCACGATAATAATACTACGCTCGGCTGGATAAGAACGGCAGATAAAAGCGATGTTGCATATGCCAAAGATTATTTCGGCGTCAGGACAGACAGGGGACTTTTAAATGCAATGATTCGCGGTGCGTTTGCAAGTGTATGCAGCACGGTGATTATTCCTGCGCAGGATATTCTGGGGCTCGGCGCAGTTGCTCGAATGAATACGCCTGCAAGCGTGGGCGCAAAAAACTGGAGTTTCCGTGTTGATAAAAATGTTTTTACAGGTGAAACGGCAGAAAAACTCAGCCGTCTGTCGGCATTATATAAAAGAAATGAGTGATTGAATGACTGATTTAAAAAGTACGCTTTCGGCGTTTTCTCGTGCACGGTTCGGCAGGGATATTGCGGATTTGAATGTGTATGAACTTCATACGGTTGCGGCAAATGCCGTAACTGAAAAAATTGCCTATGATTGGCAGAAAAGCCGCGAAAAGAATATTACAAACCGTACGGCGCTTTATTTTTCGGCTGAATTTCTGATGGGCAGAATGATTTATAACAATCTTGCCGTGCTCGGTTTGCTGGATGAGTTTTCCTCGGCACTTGAATCGCTCGGCAGAAGTATTGATGAGTTTGAAACTATAGGCGATATGGGGCTTGGCAACGGCGGACTCGGCAGGCTTGCCGCCTGTTTTCTTGACAGCGCCGCCACTCACGGTATTCCGCTCGACGGTTACGGAATTAAGTATAAATACGGTATTTTTAAGCAGCAGATTAAAGACGGATTTCAGCGTGAAGCCGTTGATGACTGGACTGCATTTTCGGACCCGTGGACGGTTCGCTGTGATAATGACACTGTTTTTGTAAATCTTTTCGGTAAAACGGTTAAGGCAGTGCCGTATGATATGGCTGTAATCGGTTTTAAAAGCGACACTGTGGGCAATCTTCGCCTTTGGCAGGCGGAGCCGTCTGTGCCGTTTGATTTTGAGCAGTTCAACAATCAGAATTATCAGGCGGCGCTTGAAAATGCAGTAGAGGCTGAAAATATTTCACGTGTGCTCTATCCCAATGATTCGGCTTATAACGGAAAAAAATTAAGGCTTTCTCAGCAGTATTTTTTCTGTTCGGCGTCGTTGAAAGACAGGCTTTCAAAATACAAAAAAATGTACGGCAGTGATTTCTCAAAACTGCGAGAACTGATAACGATTCAACTGAATGACACCCACCCTGTTATTGCAATTCCTGAATTTATAAGACTGCTTACGGTGGAAGAGGGGCAGAATTTTGACACTGCTTTTGCCCTTGCAAGGGATATTTTTAATTACACAAATCATACGGTTATGCCCGAGGCTCTTGAAAAGTGGGATATCAATCTGATTAAATCACTCTGCCCCGATTTGGAAAAAATTATCATTGAACTTAACAGCAGGCTTGCTAAAGAAACAAACGGCAGATTGAAAATTATTGACGGCAATATGGTTAATATGGCTTATCTTGCCTGTTTTGTTTCAAAAAGTGTAAACGGCGTGGCAAAAATTCACACTGAAATTCTGAAAAACAGGGTGCTTAGTGAATGGGACGAACTGTATCCTGACAAAATTAATAATAAAACCAACGGCATTACGCCCCGCCGCTGGCTGTTTGCGGCAAATCCTGCTCTCTCGGCAATGATTACAAAACACCTCGGCAGTGAAGACTGGGTGAAAAATCTTGACGAACTTGAACGGTTGAAGCCGCTTGTCGATAACGGCTCAGTGATTATGGAATTTGCCGATATCAAGCGTGAAAACAAGAAAAAACTTGCCGATTTCATTTTGCAGAAAGAGGGCGTTAAAATTGACCCCGAGTGGATTTTTGATGTTCAGATTAAGCGCCTGCACGAATACAAACGCCAACTTTTAAATGCGTTTTCAATTCTTGAACTTTATTTTGAGATAAAAGAAAAAAGCCTTACGGAATTTTATCCGACTGTTTTTATTTTCGGTGCTAAGGCAGCACCCGGTTATAAAAGGGCAAAGGGCATTATAAAATTTATCTGCGAACTTGCCGATTTTATAGAAAAAGATGATGAGGCAAACAAATTTATTAAAATTGTTTTTATCAGCGATTATAATGTTTCGTATGCTGAAAAACTTGTTGCGGGCGCAGATGTTTCCGTTCAGATTTCCACGGCAGGCACAGAGGCGTCGGGCACGGGCAATATGAAACTTGCGCTGAACGGTGCTGTTACACTTGGCACTTTTGACGGCGCAAATATTGAGATTGCCGAAAAAGCAGGCATTGAAAACAATTATATTTTCGGCGCAACGGTTGATCTTATCAAGCAGATTGAAAACAGTTACAATCCGCGCGAATATTATGAAAACGACCATAAAATCAGGCGTTGTATTGATTTTTTGACATCAAATAAAATCAGTGACGGCGGCACGGGGGTTTTTCACGAACTTCAGGATTCTTTGCTTCGCGGTGCGTCGTGGCACAGGGCAGATAATTATTATCTTCTTTATGATTTTGAACATTTTCTTGAAACACGTATTCAGCTTAACAACGATTATAAAAATGAAGGATATTTTGTAAGAAAATGTTTTTGCAATTTTACAAGTGTCGGTGCATTTTCGGCAGACAGAACGGTTAAGGAATATGCCGAGGAAATATGGAATATCTGATTTTGATTGTGTCTTTTATAATAACGGGCAGGCGCAGAGACCTGCCCCTACAGAATAACTGAAAAACAGTAGTAGGGGAGGGTCTCCGTGCCCTCCCGTCAAGGGTTTCCGTGCCCTCCCGTTAAGGGTCTTCGTGCCCTCCCGTTAAGGGCACCCCGCCATACGGACTTTATTATAACAAAAAAACGGTGCGAAAATCGCACCGCACAGACTGTCGATAAAGTGGTCATAACCACGCCAAATTTATATTATGTATCAG
>JACTVT010000064.1 GCA_014465955.1 Eubacterium sp.
ATTGATGAATCACTTGATATTCACCATAAAACCGATTTATATCTTGCTCAGGAATGGATTATTAATAATTATACTGATTAAAATATGTTTTTGTTTCAACTGAATATATTTGAGAATTATTATATATAAAAAGCCAAAAAAACTGTCATTATTGAATAAAAGCAGGTTTGAAAGGGGTATACATATGAAAGGTATTATTTTAGCAGGGGGCAGCGGAACACGGCTTTATCCGCTCACGCTTGTTACGTCAAAGCAACTGCTTCCGATTTATGACAAACCGATGATTTATTATCCGCTCAGTACGCTTATGCTTGCAGGTATTAATGAAATACTGATTATTTCAACTGAAACAGATTTGCCGAATTTTGAGCGATTGCTCGGCGATGGCAGCCGATTCGGAATAACCCTTAAGTACAAGGTTCAGCCGTCACCCGACGGACTTGCACAGGCGTTTATTCTCGGCGAAGAATTTATCGGTGATGATTGCTGCGCAATGGTTCTCGGCGATAATGTATTTTATGGTGCAGGACTCGGTAAACTGCTTGTGGAGGCAAAAAATAATGCCGAAATGAACGGCAGGTCAACTGTTTTCGGCTGCCACGTTGATGACCCTGAACGTTTTGGAATTGTTGAATTTGACAAAAACGGTAAGGTGCTTTCTCTTGAAGAAAAACCTGAAAATCCTAAGTCTTCGTGGGCGGTTACGGGACTTTATTTTTACGACAATAAATGTGCCGAATATGCAAAATCATTAAAGCCGTCTGCCCGCGGTGAACTTGAGATTACCGATTTAAACAGAATTTATCTTGAATTGGGTCAACTTGATGTTAAATTGCTCGGCAGGGGATATTCGTGGCTTGATACAGGCACTATGGACAGTCTTATCGAGGCAGGCACATTTGTTAAAACAGTACAGAAACAAAACGGTGTGTGCATTTCCGCTCCCGAGGAAATCGCTTACCGCAAAGGTTGGATAGATAAAAAGCAACTGTCGGTTTCTGCTGAGAAATATGGCAAATCATCATACGGTCAGTATCTGAAAATGATTGCCGAAAATGATTTTCTGGAGGGAATCGTATGACTGTAATCGTTACTGGCGGTGCCGGTTTTATAGGCTCTAATTTTGTGTTTTATCAATTGAAAAATCACCCTGAAGACAGAGTTATATGTCTTGATAAACTTACATATGCAGGCAATCTGTCCACACTTGAACCTGTTATGAATCACAAAAATTTCCGCTTTGTTAAAGTTGATATTGCTGACCGAGAGGCTGTTTATAATCTTTTTGAAGAGGAAAAACCCGATATTGTTGTAAATTTTGCTGCAGAGTCACATGTTGACAGGTCTATAGAAAATCCTGAAATTTTTCTTCAAACCAACATTCTCGGCACTCAAGTGCTTATGGATGCCTGTCGAAAATACGGCATAAAGCGTTATCATCAGGTTTCAACCGACGAGGTTTACGGCGATTTGCCGCTTGACAGAACAGATTTGTTCTTTACAGAGGATACACCGATTCATACCTCGTCACCTTATTCTGCGTCAAAAGCGAGTGCGGATTTGCTTGTGCTTGCTTATTACAGAACTTATAAACTTCCTGTTACAATAACAAGATGCTCAAATAACTACGGTCCGTATCATTTTCCCGAAAAACTGATACCGCTTGTTATCAGCAGAGCACTTGCCGATGAGCCTATTCCTGTTTACGGAAAAGGTGAAAATGTGCGTGATTGGCTTTATGTTGAGGATCATTGCTCAGCAATTGATCTTGTCATCAGAAAAGGCAGGGAAGGCGAGGTTTATAATATCGGCGGACATAATGAAAAAACAAATCTTGAGGTTGTTAAATCTATTCTAAGTTATCTCGGCAAGCCCGAAAGTCTGATTAATTATGTAACAGACCGCCCAGGTCACGATATGCGTTATGCTATTGACCCTGCTAAAATTCACAATGAACTCGGCTGGCTTCCCGCTACAAAGTTTGAAGACGGCATAAAGAAAACGATTGACTGGTATCTTGATAATAAAGATTGGTGGCAGAATATTATTTCGGGCGAATACCAAAATTACTTTGATACTATGTACGGCGAAAGGCTTGGTTAATTTGAAAGTTCTTGTTACAGGTGCCAAAGGACAACTCGGTTATGACGTGATGAATGAACTTGTGAAGCGCAGTCATACTGCAATCGGCGCTGATATAACCGATTTTGATATTACTGACGCTGAAATGACAGACGCATTTTTTAATTCACTGCGACCCGACGCAGTTATTCATTGCGCAGCGTGGACTGCGGTAGACCTTGCCGAAACAGAGGCTGAAAAGTGCACTCTTGTTAATAAAACGGGCACAGAGAATATAGTTAATTCCTGTAAAAATACAGGTGCAAAACTGCTTTATCTTTCAACCGATTATGTGTTTGACGGTAATGGCACAGATCCGTGGAAACCGTATGATAAGCGAAATCCTCTTAATGTGTACGGTAAAACCAAATATGAAGGTGAAATTGCAGTTGAAACATATGAAAAGCATTTTATAGTTCGCATTGCGTGGGTGTTTGGCAAAAACGGAAAAAATTTTATAAAAACCGTGTTGAAACTTGCGAAAAGTTGTGATACACTGAACTTTGTCAGTGATCAGATCGGCACGCCGACCTATACTTATGATTTGGCACGTCTGCTTGTTGATATGATTGAAACTGAAAAATACGGCACCTATCACGCAACTAATGAGGGCGGCTATATAAGTTGGTATGATTTTGTGCTTGAAATTTTAAAACAGGCAAAAATCGAGGGCAAAACGGTTAATCCCGTTACGTCAGAGCAGTTTAAATCACCTGCCAAAAGACCTTATAACAGCAGACTTGATAAGAGCGCACTTGTTGAAAACGGCTTTGTGCCTCTGCCTGACTGGAAAGATGCCGTGCACAGATATTTAATGGAAATCGGTGAGATTAATGCAGATTAAGGTTGAAAAAAATGTCGGCGGAATTGAGGGGCTTTGCGTAATTACTCCTGCCGTTCACGGCGATTCCCGAGGGTATTTTATGGAAACCTATAACGAAAATGATATGAGAGAGGCAGGATTTGATATTCACTTTGTGCAGGATAATCAGTCCGCTTCAACAAGGGGAGTACTCAGGGGACTTCATCGGCAGAAGAACTTTCCGCAGACTAAACTTGTTCGTTGCATAGTCGGCTCTGTTTATGATGTTGCAGTCGATTTAAGGCAGGGCAGTAAAACCTACGGTATGTGGTATGGTGTTGAACTGACTTCCGAAAATAAAAAGCAGTTTTTAATTCCTAAGGGATTTGCCCACGGCTTTCTTGTGCTTTCCGATTATGCGGAATTCTGCTATAAATGTGATGACTTTTTTCATCCTGATGATGAGGCGGGAATTCCTTATAATGACCCTGCAATTGGCGTACATTGGCCTATTCCCGAAAATATGCAGATTAAACTCAGTGAAAAAGACAAAAACTGGCAGCCTTTATAATATGTATATTATATAATGTAGGGAGGGTCTACACCATTTTCCGAATAAATATGTCGGTTGCGGTATTATTACCTTCGCCGAATAATCAACAAACTATACAGGAGCAAAACAAATATGACAAATTTAAAAAAAGCAATTTCAGTTTTATTATCAATTTCAATTATTATGAGCCTTTTTGCTTTTTCGGGCATTAATGCTTTTGCTGATGAAAATGATTTTAAATACTCTGTTGTAAACGGCAGTGCCGTTATTACAGGTTACACCGGTAATGCAAAAAGCCTTGATGTTCCCGAAAAAATAGGCGGCTATACCGTAACGGGTGTTGATGCAAATACTTTCTTTTATGCAAAAGAACTTGAAAGTATCAATTTTCCGAGCACTGTTACAACCATTTCACCGTCTGTATTTCAGGGCTATGTAAATATTAAAGAAATTACCGTAAATGATGCAAATAAGAATTATTCATCATCAGATGGTGTTCTCTTTAATAAAAATCAAAGCACGCTTCTTATCTATCCAAAAGGAAATGAAAGAACCTCTTATGAAATTCCGAATACTGTTTCTTTAATCAGTTCATTTGCTTTTTACGGCGCTGAAAATCTTACTGAAATCGTAATTCCGAACAGTGTTAAGACAATTGAGTATTATGCTTTTGAATCTTGTACTGCATTAACTGAGATTATGCTTCCTGCAAGTGTTTCTTCAATCGGCGACCTTGCGTTTTACCGCTGTCTTTCCCTTAAAAGCATTTCAGTTGATGAATCCAATAAAACATATTCTTCCGAAAACGGCGTGCTTTTCAATAAAGCAAAAACCGATTTGATTTTATATCCGTCTGCACTTGAAAATACGGAATATGCTGTACCGGCCTCGGTTAAAAATATCGGCGCTTATGCATTTGATGGTGCTTCAAATCTTGCTGATGTAACTTTGCCGAACAATCTTGTCGCAATCGGGTCAAATGCTTTCAAAAACTGCGTGTCTCTGTCCGATATGTCAATTCCGAACAGTGTGAAAACAATTGATTCGGGTGCATTTCACGGATGTACGGCTCTTGTTTCGGTTAAACTTCCGTCATCAATATCTAAAATTAATGATGATACATTTTTTAATTGCATCAATTTAACCGATGTAACAATTCCTTCAACCGTTGTATCTATCGGAAGTCATGCTTTCGAAAACTGTCAGTCTATCGGTATTATTTCAATTCCCGAATCTGTAAAGAATATCGGTGATTCTGCATTTGCAGGCTGTGCAAAAAATGCAGTTGTAAAATATGCAGGTAGTAAAACGGATTTTGCAAAGATTAAAATCGGAACTGATAATGATATATTAAATTCTGATGTTCGTTTCGGCAAACTGCATTTTGTTGATTTGGCAGGTTTTGAAGTTTATAATGATTATGTAATGTATACTTCTTTGTATAATGATTTTATTACAGGAACAAATCCGCCTGAACGCACAAAATTTTCTCCAAAAGATTCTGTAACCCGTGCAATGTTTGTTACCATTCTTTACCGTATGGCAGGCGAACCGTATAATAACGGCAGAAATCCGCACAGCAGAACTCCTTTTGCAGATATTAAAGATACAGGCGTGTATTATTATAATGCTGCATGCTGGGCACTTGATAACGACATTACTGATCAGAGATATTTTAAACCCAATAATTATGTTTCACGTGAGCAGACAGCAGTATTCCTGTTCAGATATGCTGATGTCAATAATATGATTGAAGATGATTCATATAAAGCAACATCTCTTGCAGGTTATCGTGATTATAAAACGGTAAGTATCTGGGCTGTTGAAGCAATGCAGTGGGCAAATTTCAACGGAATGATTACTGGCACACAGCAGAATACACTCAATCCGCAGGGAGCAACACAGCGTATTCACGCATCAAAAATTCTTTACGGCTTTGGTAAAGCCTGCGGCATCGGCAATTTTGAATAAATAAGTAGGGGAGGGTCTCCGCGCCCTCCCGTCTTGTAATAAGTAACAACCCCGTAGGGGCGGATATCATCCGCCCGTTTATTAATTATGTAGGGGAGGAAGATTCCCACGTAGTACGGGGGAAATGTCGGCATAACCGATAAAGGGGGGACGGCTGTGTGCCTGTCCGTGGCCTCCCGATAAAATTATCATTATCTGAGAGAGTCACTGTACTCTCTCATTTTTTGTAATACTTTTGTAAAGCACAATTTTGTTGAATAATGTAATTTTATGTGTTATTGTATAATTGTAAAATTACGAAAGGATTTTGTTATATGGAAAGAAAAGTTATTATTATGGATCATCCGCTGATTCAGCATAAACTCTCAATTCTTCGCGATGTTGAAACAAGCACAAAAGAATTCAGAGATCTTGTAAATGAAATTGCAATGCTGATGGTTTATGATGCCACAAGGGATTTGCCTCTTGAAGAGAAAGATGTTACAACTCCGTGCGGAATTGCTCATTGTAAGGAAATTGCCGGCAGAAAACTGGCATTTGTTCCGATTCTCCGTGCAGGTCTCGGTATGGTAGAGGGTGCACTTGAACTCGTGCCTTCTGCAAGAGTCGGTCACATCGGTCTTTACAGAGATGAAGAAACTCTTCAGCCTGTAGAGTATTACTGTAAATTGCCTAAGGACATTGAAGAAAGAGATGTTTTTGTTGTAGACCCTATGCTTGCTACGGGTGGTTCGGCAATTGACGCTATCGCTCAGATTAAACTCCGCAAACCCCGTTCAATCAAGTTTCTTTGTATTATTGCTGCTCCGGAAGGTCTTGAGGCACTCAAAAAAGCACATCCCGATGTAGATATTTTTGCCGCTGGACTTGACGACCATCTCAATGAGAACGGCTATATCGTTCCCGGTCTCGGCGATGCTGGCGACAGAATTTTCGGCACAAAATAAACAGTTTCAATAAATAATTTTATCGGAGGATAAAACGATGTCTAAAAAAATTAAAGTGGGTCAGGACGGCATATATGATGCCCGTCAGCTCGGCACGCCGAGAATGGTTGTTCTCGGCTTTCAGCATATGTTTGCCATGTTCGGTGCAACCGTAACAGTTCCGCTTCTCACAGGTCTTGATATTTCAACAACACTTCTTTTTGCAGGTCTCGGAACACTTTTGTTTCACTGTCTTACCAAGTTCAAAGTTCCTGCATTCCTCGGTTCTTCATTCGCTTTTCTCGGCGGTTATGCCGCAATTGCCCCAATGGCTGAAGACGGCACACCCAATAAAGAAATGCTGCCGTATGCCTGTCTCGGCGTAGCATGTGCAGGTCTTGTTTACCTTGTTGTTTCGGCGCTTGTTAAGTTCGTCGGTGTAAACAAGGTAATGAAACTGTTTCCGCCTGTTGTAACAGGTCCGATTATTATTGCAATCGGTCTCGGTCTTGCACCGTCGGCAGTTAATAACTGTTCATCAAACTGGTGGCTTGCCGTAATTGCACTTGTACTTGTTATTTTCTTCAACATTTTCGGCAAGGGTATGATTAAGATTATTCCTATTCTTCTCGGCATTGTCGGCACATATGTTATCGCAATTCTTGTCGGTAATGTGGGCGGAGTTGAAAGTTTTGCTATCGACTTCTCAGGTGTTAAAGAGGCGGCTTGGATCGGTTTCCCGATTGAATGGGGCTCAACAGTGTTCGGCGGTGTTCGTGACGGCTCAAAAGCGCTTTCAGCAATTATAGCAATTATGCCGATTGCCATTGCTACTATGATGGAACACATCGGTGATGTTTCCGCTATTTCCGCAACCTGCGGTAAAAACTATATTTCAGACCCCGGTCTCCACAGAACACTTTTAGGCGACGGTCTTGCAACAACAATGGCTTCACTTTTCGGCGGTCCTGCAAATACAACCTACGGCGAAAATACGGGCGTTCTTGCTCTGTCAAAGGTTTATGACCCTCGTGTAATCAGAATTGCCGCATATTTTGCAATGCTCTTCTCATTCTGTCCGAAGTTTGCTGCAATCATTGAATCTATTCCCGGCTCGATAGTAGGCGGTATCTCATTCGTTCTTTACGGTATGATTTCTGCAATCGGTGTTCGCAACATTGTTGAAGCAAAGGTTGATTTCTCAAAAGCCAGAAACACAATTATTGCCGCTGTTATTCTTGTAGTTGCACTCGGTCTCAGCAACGGTATCACATTCACTGTCGGCGGCAATACAATTACTTTAACAGCACTTGCAGTTGCATCAATCGTCGGTATTGTTCTTAACCTTATTTTCCCTGAAAAGGATTTTAACCCCGAAACTGCATTCCAGTCGGCAACAGTTTCCACGCAGATAAATACGGAAAAAGAATAATTTTTAAATATTTTGTTTGAATGAATTGTAATAAAAATGA
This sequence comes from Eubacterium sp., assembly GCA_014465955.1. Classification (GTDB taxonomy): domain Bacteria; phylum Bacillota; class Clostridia; order Oscillospirales; family Acutalibacteraceae; genus Eubacterium_R. Next base: position 7,846 of record JACTVT010000064.1, read on the forward strand.
CCATTCCGAAAAGGTTTGGTCTTTTTTGTTTTGACAATAATGTAAAAATATGTTAATATTATGAATATTTATTCATTTAGAATATAGGAGGTATTTATATGACTACTGCTCAAATCTGTATTATGATTGCCATCGTTGTATATCTGGCAGGTATGTTGATTATCGGCGGCATGTATTCAAAGAAAACAAAAGATGTCGGTGATTTTTATCTCGGCGGCAGAAAACTCGGACCTCTCGTTACCGCTATGAGCGCAGAGGCTTCGGATATGTCAAGTTATCTTTTGATGGGTATTCCGGGTCTTGCACTTGCAGCAGGTCTTGCTGAAGTAAGTTGGACAGTTATAGGTCTTGCTCTCGGTACATATGTAAACTGGCTTATTGTTGCAAAAAGACTCAGAAATTATTCTGCGCACATCGGTGCAATTACAATTCCCGATTACTTTTCAAGAAGGTATAAAGATGAATCAAGAATATTAATGGCAATTGCGGCTGTTATGATTATTATATTCTTTGTTCCTTATACTGCATCAGGTTTTTCTGCCTGCGGTAAATTGTTCGGCACTCTTTTCGGTGTGGATTATCATATCGCTATGATTGTTTCGGCAATTATTATTGTCGGCTACACATCACTCGGCGGATTTACTGCCGCATCAATTACAGACTTTGTTCAGTCTATTATTATGACTATTGCACTTATTATTGTGCTTGTTTTCGGTGTTAAACAGGCAGGCGGTATGGATATCGTAATTGAAAATGCTAAATCCTTAAGCGGTTATCTTGATTTGTTTAAAGGCTATAATGCCGAAACAAATTCGGCAGGCTCATTCCCGATACTTAATGTGATAAGCACACTTGCGTGGGGTCTCGGCTATTTCGGTATGCCGCATATCCTTTTAAGATTTATGGCTATTGAAAATCCAAGTAAAATCAAACTTTCAAGAAGAGTAGCATCTGTATGGGTTGTTATTTCAATGGCAGTTGCAGTGTTAATCGGTGTTGTCGGTATGGCACTTGTTAAAACAGGCGTTATTCCTGCATTTGATGACAGCGAAACAATTATTATTCAGATTTCGACACTTCTTTCTCAGTTTGGTATTTTCCCGGCACTTATTGCAGGCGTTATTCTTTCGGGTATTCTTGCATCAACAATGTCAACAGCAGACAGTCAGTTGCTTGCAGCATCATCTGCTGCAAGTGAAAATATTATCGGCGGTCTGTTCAGAGTAAAACTTACCGAAAAAAGCAAAATGCTTGTAGCAAGAATTACACTCATCATTATTTCCGTTATCGCTGTTTTCCTTGCATGGGACGCAGATTCATCAGTATTCAGAATCGTATCCTTTGCATGGGCAGGCTTCGGCGCTGTGTTCGGTCCTGTTGTTCTGCTTTCGCTTTTCTGGAAGCGTTCAAACAAGTGGGGTGCAGTTGCAGGTATGATTACAGGCGGCGTAATGGTATTCCTGTGGAAATATGTTATCGCAGGTCTTGCAGATGTTCTTAACATTTATGAACTTCTTCCTGCATTTGTTATTGCTATTATCGTTAATGTTGTTGTTTCACTTCTTACAAAGAAGCCCGAACAGGAAGTCATTGATGATTTTGAAGCAGTAAAAGCAATTAAAAACTAACAAAAAAAGTCGGGTGATTCATCAATCACCCGACTTTTTATTTTCCGTATTCTTTTTTCTTTCTTTTGCCTCTTTTTCTTCTTTATATTTTGCGTATAATTCGGTGAAAAACTGCCGTGCCTCGCTGTTTCCGTTTTCATCAGGTGTAAATTTTTCGGCAAGTGCCTGCTTAATTTCTTCTTTGTCCATATTGGCATATTCGGCAATTTCCTCAGGCAGACTGTACGTTATGAATTTTTTGATGTCTATTGAGTCAAGCAGGCTTTTTATAAGAATTTTAATGATAGCCGTCATTTCATCTGACGCATTGTTTTCCCTGTCGGAAATCTGTATAAGTGCCGGAATAACACTTTTCAGATTTTTCGGGTTTATGTCTTTTGTTGTTTTGATGTTGCTGTTCATCGCTATTCTGTAAATTGTTTCGGCTGCTTTCTTCATATCGTCGCCTGATGCCGTGTTCAGCCCTGCCGTCAGTGTATCCTCAATATATTCGCTGAGCAGACTGAATTTTTTTGTAGTTTCAAATTCTACGCCCTTAACAACCCATGTGAAAACATTATGCTGGCTTACACCGACCGCAACACTTTTTATCACCCTGTATTCACCGCTTGTTTCAAGCATTCTGCCGACTATTGAATCTTCGGGCGCAAGGTTTGTTATTTTTGCTGCAATGTCAGGTTTAACAATTAATTTTACAAGTTCTTTCGGAAAACCAGGTCCGTCATTATTGTATGTTCTTACAATCTTTTTTCTCTGAGTTTCGTTCAGAAAAATAAAACTGAAAAGGGCAAGATTACCGCCTTTGGAGTGACCGCCGATATAGAGCCTGTCATTATTATTGCGGATTGCCTCTTTAACGAAATTAAGTGCGGCAATCTGGCTCGGAATAGGAAACTTGTATGCAAGTTCGGCATCTTCATAAAGACTTGTTATTCTTTCATCTGTGCCTCGAAACGCAATATATGAATGGTCTTTTGTAATTTTGAATTTTATTGCGTAAAAGGCAGAGCCGGCGTCTTCGCTCATTATTTCATTGACTTCTTCAATAAAAGTAAATTTAAATCTTTTTGTTTTTGCAAGTGTTTCAAGCAGTTCTTTTGTTCTGATGATATTTTTTGTATCATCTTCCTGTGCCTGATAGTGCTCTGCTGCATATTCGATTGTTTTTCCCGTAAAGGCAGATAAGTTAAGATAGGCGAGTCTGCTGAAAATCACGTTGTCAACTTCTGTAAGCCCCATATGCTCAAAATCAATTTTTGCCGTATCTTTTATGTAATCAAATAAATCTCTCAAAAAATCACCTTGTAATATGTTCGATTTGCTGTTATGCGGAATGTAAAACTTTGTATCAATACATTATATTATTTTTTGTAAAAAATGGCAATGCCTTACTTTCGTTTGATACATTTGTCTGAAAAGGTTAAAATTTAGTGTCAAAATGTTATATTTTGTTGCAAAGTATTCGTTAATAGTTTATTATAATTTTGTATTAGT
>JACTVT010000065.1 GCA_014465955.1 Eubacterium sp.
CAAATAAAAAACATTAATATATTATTTGACAAAATATGCATAATTGCAGTAAACTTAATATAAAGTTTACTGCATATTTTTTGGTGGTGATGAATTTGAAAATAGCCGTTTGCGATGACGAAATCAAATACATAAAAGATATTGAACTTCATTTAAAGCAATATTTCCACGAAAAAGGTCTGCTGCTTAATTTATATAAATACAATAATGCTTCGGATCTTTTAAATTCAAAAATAAATTTTGACATAGTTTTTCTTGATATAGAAATGCCTGAAGTAAACGGTATTGAACTTGGCAAAAAACTTCAAAGCATAAACCCCGACCTTATCCTGATATACATCACCGCTTATAATCATTATTTAGATGATGCACTGGATTTGGATATTACAAGATTTTTTGACAAACCGATTGACAGCAAAAGGTTTTACAAAGGACTTGACAAAGCCATAGAAAAACTTGACAAAACAGAGGTTACGGTTTATCTGAAAAACACTGATAACAGCATTGTCACTATTAAAATGAATGAAATTATCTATATTGAAATTAAGGGCAGAAAAACAAAAATAATAACAGAAAATGAAGAGTATTATTCCAAAAGCAATATCAAATACTGGCTGGAGCAATTAAATAAATCATATTTTGAATGCCCTCATCACAGTTTTATAATCAATACAAATTATATAACCCATTTTCAAAAGGATTATGTAATTCTTAATAAAAAATACACAATTCCTATTGCTCACGCCAAAAGATCTGAATTTAAAAAGAGATTTATGATGCTGCTGGGAGAATAGTGTGAAAAATCACACTATTCAGATTATATTGCCTCAAAATTTGCCTGTGGCATAATTTTGAGATGGCTAAATTCACATCACGCCTTGTCTGGCTACAACAAGGATATCGTGATTTTTAATTACCATTTGCAGCCAGAAAGGCTATGTGAATTAATATGGCTGAACAAATATTTTTCTTTATAGTTTATATTTTCGGTGCAGTAATAGCATATATTTACTTTTATGAAAATTATGAATTAAAACTTACACAAACAGGTTCATTTTTAATAGCAACAGGATTATATATAATAGGTTTTTTATTTAATTTAGTTTTTGATAATAACTTCATAATAAATGACATCGTTTTCTTATTTATCAACATTCTCTATTGCAAAATATCATTTAATATATCCTTTAAAAGCAGTATATTTCATTCTTCAATTCTGCTTGCAATTATGTTCATTACGGAAATGATTGTAGAGGCAGGTGCTTCGTTATTACTGCATATACCCATTGATGCCTATAAAAACAGCCTGACAGCACTGGTTATTTTAGGAATTATCTGCAAAGTATTATACTTTACTGTCTGCAAAATTATTTCAACAGCATTTTCATATAAGAAAAACAATGCTACAAATGATATAAAAAAGAATTTAGTGCTGTTTATATACCCGATTATTATTACAGCAATGCTGTCTGTAATCTTATATGCATCAGCAACATATAAATTTTCTAAAACCGTAAATTTTGTCTGCATAACAATAAGTATTATATCTTTAATATTTTGCTGCATTATTTTTATAATAAATAAAAATTTTCAGAAACAGGAAAACGAATTAATAAGTCTTCAGGCAGAAAATCAACGTAATAAAATGAATCAGGTATTTTATGAAATGCTTGAAAAAAAGAATGATGAACAGAGAATATTAGTACACGATATCAAACATCATCTTGCCGCAATAAACACAATGGATAATATACCCGAAATCAATGATTATATCCGCAATATTCTGCCCGAACTGAACGAGCATAAATTTATAGGCAAAACAAAAAATAAAATGTTTGATTTAATTTTAGACAGATATTCAAGCATATGCGAAACAAAATCAATAAAATTTACTGTTGATATCAGATTTTCAAATTTAAGTTTTATTCAGGATAAGGATTTGGTTTCAATGCTTTCAAATATACTTGATAATGCTATTGAAGCAGTTGAGAGTATAGAAAATCCGTCAATACGACTGTCTACAAAGCAAAATGAAAACTTTGTTATCTTATCAGTTGTAAACAGTTGCATAAAAAAACCAAATGCTTTTGGTGAAAAACTGATAACCACAAAAGCCGATTCAAAATATCACGGCTATGGTCTGAAAAGCATTGAAAAAACCGCAAACAAATATAACGGCTTATGCCAATGGAATTTTGATGAGCAAAACAACGAATTCCAACTGACCGTAATATTCAATAAATAATACCCAAAACATCAATTTGTCTCCAAATTGATTAGACTGTCGATAAAGTGGTCAGAACCACGCCGAATTATAAATATGTTATGGTGATTTCATTACCGTAGGGTGCGGCATCCCCGATGCACCGTTTTATAATAACATTATTAAAATTCCTCAGAAACATCGAGTTTCTGAGGAATTTGGCGTTTTTTGCCTTTTGCTCGGAGGCAGTACCTATGTACGGCTCCCGCTCACCAAAAGCAAAATTCTGTTCCATTTCTCGAAGTCTGCCAGCGTGCAGAAATCTATTATTTAAACTTTTTCTACACGCTGAAACATCAATTTGTTTTCAAATTGGTGTTTTTTTGTATCAAAATGATAGTTTTTTGCATTTTTAAGCATTCATATATTTATATATACTATAATATTAATTATTTTAATATCTTAATATATAGTAAAGGAGAATATGAATGAATAAAAAGTTTAAAACCATTCAGGCAATCATTGCAATGATTTTAGTTGTGATTACAGTTACAAGTCCCGTTTCAATCATGGCATCGCCGACAGACGTAACTGAATCAACTGAAGTATCTGAGCAGGAAATTGCCGAAGACAGTGCCTTGCCTGATGAAAAGGCATATATTTTGTATGAAGATACGGACAAGCGTGAAGAAAGCACAAAGTATTTTCGTATGAGTAACGGCACGGTTCAGGCGGCACAGTATTCAGTACCTGTTCATTTTGAACAAAACGGTGAATGGGTAGATTATGACAACACGCTTGATGAAGTAGATGCCGATGAATCCGAAAACAGCGGCAAAATCCTTAAAAATAAAGATTTAACAAACCGCACTGCGGATTACAGTATAAGACTTTCTAAAAAAACGAACGGCAAAAAATTTGTCCGCCTTGAAAAAGACGGTTACAAAATTTCATGGTATTACAAAAATGCAGACAAAAGCACTGCCGAAGTTAAAAAAAATAAAACGGATGATGACCCGACCACTCTTGAAAATCTGTCATCAACCGTTACATATAAAAACGTATATAAAAATACTGATTTTGAATACATTATCGGCTCAGACGGTGTTAAGGAAAACATCATTTTAAAAAGCAAAAAAGCACCCTCTGAATTCACGGCGGAATATAAGGCAAACGGACTTACTCCCGTTCAGGCTGATGACAAAACCATCGAATTGCAGGCAGCAGACGGCACGGTAATATACACTTTAACCGCTCCGTTTATGGAGGATGCGCAGGGCGGCACTTCAGCCAACATTACATTAACCCTTATCGGAAACAATAACAACGCCTTTACTGTTAAAACCTCTCTTGACAGCGAATGGCTGAACGCAGACGACAGAGAATACCCGATTATAGTTGACCCTGTGCTCAAAACGCATCAGGATGCTAATGAGGTTCAGTCCGCCTTTGTATCTTCTCAGAATCCCGACAAATGCTATAAGGCATCAGGCACAGATGATATGGGCAGCCTATATGTGGGTAATATTTACGGCTACGGTCAGACCGAAAGCTATATGAAATTCACTAAGCTTCCCGCACTCGGCGTTGCAGATAAGGTTGTAGATGCAAGACTGTATCTCGGTCTGCGCAAATGCGAGGTTGGTCTTCCCGTAAATGTTAGGCGTCTTAAAGAAGATTGGAATGAAAAAACCGTTACCTGGCACAACGGACCGCACAGTGACGACAACATTTCAGATTATTTAATGCTGACGGAAAATACAGATTTAACTTCCTTCCGTGAGGTTGAAATTACAGATATTGTCCGCGGCTGGTATTCAGGCGATTTCTCTAATTACGGCATATCCTTAACTACCACCAAAACTGCGGCGGCTAAGGCTTGGTTTTATTCAATAAACTACACAACCTACCCGAGCAACAGACCCGTGCTGACTGTATCATACAGAAATATGTCAGGCTATGAGGATTACTGGTCATTTACAGATATAGCCGCAGGCAGAGGCGGTACTGCAAGCGTCAATAACTACAACGGTAATTTCATTTTCTCTCAGCCTTTAACACAGGACGCAGGCGGAAATTTAATGCCTGTAAACATTTCACTTGTGTATAATTCAAATAAAAATAACGCCAAATACTGCTTTATCGACTCTCGTGTTCAGACCAATTATCAGATGTATATTGTAAAAACAGACGGAGAATATTGGGATAACGGCTATAAATATTATCTTAACGATGCCGACGGCACAATTCATTGGTTCTATTTCGAAAACGGCAGCGACAGTGTAGGCAAGGACGAAGACGGCTTAGGTTATACGCTTAATGTAATTTCAGTCGGCACCGATAAAATTGAAGAAAAAGCGAATGTTGTTATCACCGACAAAGATGAAAACAAGATGTATTTTGATTCTGCAGGGCGTCTTATCCGCATCAAAAATCCGGCTGATAAATCAATAATTATTAAATATAACGATAGATTCAAAATTTCATCGGTCACAGACGGTGCAGGCAGAGAATATAAGTATATATATTCTGAAAAAAATGCAAATTATCTTAAATCGATAAAAGACCCTGCAGGAAGAGAAACAAGTTTTGATTATTCAGAAGCGCGCCTTACAAAAGTGATTTTTGCCGATGGCAAAGAAATACAATTAGCCTATAATGATTACAATCATCTCGGCAGAATAGAAGGTATTGACGGCACAAAAACAAGAATCGGATATGACAGTTCTAAACAAAGAAGAGCAACGGTACTGAAATGGTGTGCCGCAGACGAAGAGCCACTTGAAAGTTATACCTTTAAATACCTGCAGAATGAAACAACGATAAAAGACCTTCAGGGCAGAAGTTACGCATTTCAATTCAATGATTTTGCGCAGACAACGGGCACGGTTTCAAACACAGACGGCTCGGCGCAGTTCTTCAAACTCAACAGCGGCAACAGCACAAGCGGCAAGGCAAACAAGCTGATTTCCGAATCCCGTGTTCTGCAAAGCACTACAAATTACATGAAAAACCCCGGCTTTACAGGGGGATTTGAAAGCTATTGGACCTATACGAACGATTCTGCAGGTGCATCTGTTACAATTGACAGCACCAAAAAGAATATTACAGACTCTTCCGTAAAAATTACAAAGTCTGCCTCAAACACAGGCCGTGTAAACGCAGTGCAAACGATTACAGGTCTGCCTGCGGGCACATACACCCTGTCTGCCTACATTTTTACGGACGGCAGGGAAATTCCGGGCGCAGGCGTGCAGATGTTTCCCGAAGTGCGTGATGCAAACGACAAACTCATCTGCAACACAAACATTGAAAAAACCACCATTACCGACGGCTGGGAGCGAAGATCCGTAACCTTTGACATGCCTGCAAATGCAAGACTCACGGTGAATATGGGCTTTGGCCCCGATGCATACGGCACCGTGTGGTTTGACGATATTCAACTTGAAAAAAGCGAAAATGCAAGCACATTCAACCTTGTTGAAAATTCAGCCTTCAACAACGGCTTAACTGCTTGGAGCAACGACGGCGACAGTTCAAGCACAATAACCTGGGCAGGTCTTACAGGCTTTAATAACTGTGCAAAACTCACAGGCTCAGTTGACGGCAAATACAAAAGACAAAGGCAGTATATAAATGTTTCGGGCAAAAAGGGCGATGTTTTCTCTTACGGTATGTGGGCGTATGCTTTTTCTGCTCCGCTGAACGGCGTTAAGAATTCCGAAACATACAAGCCTCATTTTGAAATCGCCATTGATTATTACGGCACAAACGGCGATTGGCTCGGCTGTATCAACAAATATTTCAATCCCGATGTTAAAGACGATTGGCAGTTCCTTGCAGACCAAATTGTAATGCCTGCCGATTACAGCAAAATCGCCATTCTGTTCACCTACGACCACAATGTTAACAACGCTTATCAGACGGGCGCATTCTGCTATAAAGAGCAGTACGGTCAAACCTATGATTATGACAAGGACGGCAATGTAACATCTGTAGTGGATATTGCCAAAACCAATTCCACCTTTTCCTACTACGGAAATCAGATGGCGAAAATGCTCAACCCGTCGGGCAGTAAGTATTTATACAATTATAATAATAAAAAGCAGATGACAAATGCCCTGTCATCTGACGGTCTTGAATACGGTTTTGCCTATGACGGTAACGGCAATTTAACAAAAACCCGAATCACATCACGCAAGCCTGCCACCAAAATTGAAAACGGCAAGGAATACTTTATTGTAAACGCTTATTCGGGTCACGCAATAGATTCGTGCGAGATAAACACGCCCGTTAAAACCACTCCGTACATCCGTGCCGCGGCAAACTCCTATTCTGCAGGCAAGTTAACGTGGACTGCCGAGTCCTCGGGCAAAACAGATGTTTTCTATCTCAAAGCGTCGGCATTTTCCAATGCATATATGGATGTTAAAAGTGCATCATCTTCGGCAGGAGCGGAACTTCAACTTCACGCAGGCAACAAATCCAATGCACAAAGATTTCAGCTTATCAAGCAGGACGACGGCAGCTTTGCAATTTACACCGAGGCATCCGATTTCAAAATGTGCGTAAACGGTCAGTACGGCGATAAGGAAATCAAGGACCGCAGAATTGTTAAGCAGTCCACCTGTGACAAGAGCAAACTTTACGAATCACAGAAATGGTATTTCTACCCTGCAGAGCAGACATACGATAAAACTATCGTAACCGAAACGGAATATACATCAAGCGGTAACTTTGTTTCAAAGTCAGTCGACGAGCGTGGAAACTCAACAAGCTATGCATATGACGAAAACAAGGGCACTCTGTCAAGCGTTACAAATGCCGAAAATGTTGAAACGCAGTACACTTATGACCCGAACAACAATTCACTGCTTTCTGTTTCATCATCAGGAGTTACAAACAGCTACGATTACAGCAAAGACAAATTGCAGAATATTAACGTCAATGGTGCTTTGCAGTACAAGTTTGAATACGACAAGTTCGGCAGAACAACGGCAAACAAGGTCGGCAACGGCTCGAATTGGAAAACACTGTCCAAAATGGACTACAATGCGGCAGGTCTGCTTGCAAAGCAAACCTACGGCAACGGCGATTATGTTGACTTTTCGTATGATAAATTTGACCGTCAGACTGAAAAGAAGTATAATGGTGATGATAACCAGCGAGTTACTTACTCATACGGCAACAACGGCTCTGTTGCGCAGATTACCGACTACTTCACCAACTCAAATACAAGGTTCACCTATGACCTTGCTGAAAGAGTAGTTTCACAGCGTGAATATTCAGGCACAGCCAAAAACGGCGGCGAACTGTTATCCTATACAGATTTCACCTATGCAGACAAAACAAATTATCTCACAGGCATAAAGCACTTCTCACCGCTCGGCACACAGAATATCGGCTACACCTTCGGTGTGCAGAAAGACGGCGAAATGCCTGACCAAATCTACAAGGTAACGTGGAACGGAAATGAAAAGGTGAAATACACCTACGATAACCTCGGCAGACTGACAACCAAGCACATCGGCTCTTTTGACACAAGTTTCACCTATGAAGACGTTACTATTGCCGATGAAAACAGAACAACAACGCTTATTAAGTCTGTTTCAACACCAACGGGCACGCTCACCTATGAGTACGATAAATTAGGAAACATTTTAAGCGTAACCGACGGTACATTCACCACAAGCTATGAATATGATAGCCTGAACCAATTAACAAGAGTTAATGACGAAAAGGCAGGAAAAACATATACATATTCATATACTAACGGTAACATAACAGAACAAAACGAGTATGATTACACCGTAGGGGTCGATGCCCTCATCGACCCGAATAATACAAAAACGTGGGAATACAACGATTCCACCTGGTCTGACCTGCTTACCAACTACAACGGCACACCGATTACCTACGACGAAATCGGCAACCCGCTTACAATCGGCAGTAAGGAGCTTTCTTGGACAGGCAGACAGTTGCAAGGCTGGGAAGATGAAGAAAACAGCGTTTCTTATTCTTACAACGGTGACGGCTTAAGAACTTCCAAGACTGTCAATGGCACTAAAACTGAATACTATTATAATGGTTCTATCCTTGCAGGACAGAAAACAGGCGACGACACACTCGTATTTATGTATGATAATAATTCCGATATTTTCGGTTTTATCTACAACGATACGGAATACTATTATATTAAGAACGCTCAGAACGATGTTATCGCTATTGCAGATGCTGACGGAAATGTTCTTGTAAAATATTTCTACGACGCTTGGGGAAAAATCACTTCCATTACCAAAGCAGACGGCAGTGACATCACTGATTTAGAAAACGATCTATCACAAAACATATTGAATATCTCCACAGGCGAAAGTACACCCGTATTGGATGAAAACGGCAACCCTGTAACAGAAGCCTCCACGGAAGTAACCCTTGCCCGTATCAATCCTATCCTCTACCGCAGTTATTACTACGATAAGGAAACTGAATGGTACTATCTCAACACCCGTTACTATTCTCCTGATATGTGCAGGTTTATCAATGCTGACGGAATTGTTGGTGCAAATCAAGACATTTTGGCATACAATATGTTCGCTTATTGCTCTAATGACCCAATTAACAACTGTGATTCCAATGGTCAGGGTAAACTGCGAAATTGGTTAAAAAAAGGCTTAAATAAAATTAAAAACTATATTAATAGGACATTTGGATTCTCATTAACATTATCAAAAACTAAAAGAAAAGAACAAACAATAACAAAAAATCATTTAATGTCTATGAAAAAAGGTATAGAAGTATCCAGAATATATAATAAAGGATCGTCAAAACCTATAACGGCATATATTAATTGTGAATTATCAGATATTTATTCATCAACTTATGGTATAAAAATTAACATATCAAAATTAACACTTGAATTTTCAGGTGGATTTGATAACATAGGTAGAACAATTTCTTGGAACGAAGGTAATTTTACCTATAGTGATACGAAAAAAATTAACGCATCAGAAATGTCCATAGTATTTGGAACTTCACTAACAAGAAATTGGGATTATCACAGTGCTTCATATTATAATGAAATGAGTATATATATTGAACCCATATTTAAAGCGTTTGCATATGCTTACGCATACAATAATTATAGTGCTACTCCATATCCATATCAACCTCAACCTCAACCTCAACCTCAAGGTCCTTATATTAATCCTTTTCCACGTTATGCACCAGCATATATTCATTTGATTATTATTGAGGTGAAATTATGATATCTACAATTATTACATTAATTATAGGCGCAATAGTATTTATTGTTTTAAGTATAATATTCAGAAAAAGCAATTCTCTTAAATTAAAAAATAAGAGTATACCATTATCTCTTGTCATTTCAATAATACTTACAGTAATATTATCTTTTGTTCCATTTGAAAATGCATTTATGAGTTTTTCTTCACCGCAAAAAGCATTTTCCTATTCTTACGATAGCGAAATTAAAGCAATTTTAGATGGAGAAAATTCAACAATGATTATAGCAGATGATAATAACACTGACCAAATTGATATAATCCCAAAAACAAAAGAAAAAGATAAATGGAAAATCGGTATGGGCTACAATATAAAAAGTGTTGCTAATCTTAAAGGTAATGGCTTTTATGTGTTTATTGATACCTATGATAAATCAAAGGATTACTATATTTATATCACTACTATGAATATGGAAAATTGCGAAATTACAGATAACTGTAATTCTGAATTTCAATTAATCCCGGATAAACCAAACAGTTATTATAAAAATTATGCTGCATATATTAAAAATTTTAATAAAAATTACTCAATTTTTATCAATAACGAAGAAATAAAACTAAGTGAACTTACTCCCATTATGGAAAACACAGAATTATCTTAGGTACAACAATGATTAACCTCATTGTTTACTACGGTGGGCGGTTTTTTCCCTCAAATTTTTATTATTTTACCGCCGCCCACCGTTATATCAATAACTTACCACAAAATAATTAAATTCAACACCGTAGGGCGGGGAATTTGCAATTCGGCAGACCCTTTTGTCTGCTACGCAGACATTTCCCCTAACAGGGGAATAACCCTCACCCCGCCGCAAAATAACGAAAACTCTGTAGGGTGCGGCGTCCTCGACGCTCCCGGTCGCTCTCAGTAGGGTTTGAGAAATAAGAGATTTCAGGTCTCTGAAAGTCTCACAAAAAATCTCAATAAAACAGAAAAGAAAAAATCGTCCTTAAATCAACAGCAGATTGAGGACGATTTTGGACTTTTTAAGGCTATTTTACATAGAAAAAGCGGTGACATTGTTAATGTCACCGCCTGCTGGCAGAGGTATAAAAACCTGCTACGCAGAACCTTGATAAATTAAAGGATTCGAACCTTAAATGACGGAGTCAGAGCGGTAGGAACAACTAAAATATATGCCGTAATTAAGGCAAATTTCAGTACTTAGTGTCTGCCGAATGTCTGCTTTTCAAAATTTTCAGATTTCGGGATTATAGTATCTTGACATTAGGTGGTAACTAATACTTAATCAGTTCAACTTTATTACCCATATTATCAGTATAATAAATCGAATCAATTTCATCTTTTGATTTCCAGCGTACATTCAAATCGTTATATGATAGCCCTTTATTTTTCAACAACAAATCAATATTTAATTTACT
>JACTVT010000016.1 GCA_014465955.1 Eubacterium sp.
CAGCAGTGCTTTTGTTTGTATAATCGTATAGAAAGATTATCTCTTTGAGAACTGTCGGAACGTTAAGAAAACAGTTCGGTGAACTGTTTTTAGTTTCGACCGCAACGGCTGTGCCGTGAGGACCCACAGTGAAAAAGCACCGCTGAAAACAGCAGTGCTTTTGTTTGTATAATCGTATAGAAAGATTATCTCTTTGAGAACTGTGGTGCACGGCGGGCTGCTTTGAGACCGTATTTCTTTCTTTCCTTCATACGTGGGTCACGAGTGAGGAAGCCTGCCTTCTTGAGTGCAGGGCGGAGTGACTCGTCATACTGAAGAAGTGCTCTTGCGATACCGTGGCGGATTGCGCCTGCCTGGCCTGTTACACCGCCGCCGTTTACACGGCATACGATGTCAAACTTCTCTGTTGTTTCTGTAAGAGCGAGAGGCTGACGAACGATTAACTTAAGTGTGTCAAGACCGAAATAATCATCAATATCTCTGTCGTTAATTGTGATTTTACCTGTGCCTGCATATACACGAACACGGGCAACAGATTCTTTTCTTCTACCTGTGCCGTAGAAATAAGGATTTGTTTCGTACATAATCTATAGCCCTCCCTTAAAATTCCCAAACAGTCGGCTTCTGAGCCTCGTGCTTGTGGTCTGCGCCTTTGTAAATGTGGCATCTTGTGAGCTGCTTTCTGCCCTGAGTTGTGCTTGGAATCATACCCTTAACAGCGAGTTCCATAGCAAAATCGCTCTTTTCGTTCATAAGTGTGCCGTACTTAACTTCCTTAAGGTTACCGATGTAGCCTGTGTGGTGCTGATAAAGCTTTTTGTTGAGCTTATCGCCTGTAAGAACAGCCTTGTCTGTGTTGATAATGATTACGAAATCGCCGCAATCAACGTTTGGTGTGAAGATTGGCTTCTGCTTGCCTCTGAGAAGAACGGCAGCCTCTGCAGCAACACGGCCGAGCGGCTTGTCTGCAGCGTCAATAACATACCAGTTGCGTTCAATTTCGTCTGCTTTTGGCATAAAAGTTGACATTTTTGTTTCCTCCGATTTAAAGTTTTTTTATTGCCTGCATATAATACCATATGAGGATAAAATAGTCAACACTAAATTTTAAATATTCGGCAGTTGCTCGCTTTTTCTCGCTTTTTCTTTGATTTTTATATGGTTTTCTCATTTATAATTTACAGAAATAATGGCAAAAGCGGGTCGTCGGGGGTGCGGGTGTCCGGTGGACACCTCTGCGAAGCAGAAGCACCGACCGAGCCGACAGGTGAGACCGCCGACCCCTACGAAATATCAATAACACCATCGTAGGGCGGGGTGCCCTCACCCCGCCACAGGTAAGGGGTGATAATACGGACGGGTGCGGAGTTAATGTAAGCATAAGCGCACTTGCGTGTGCAATTGCAAAGGGCAAGACAACAGAAGAAATTACGGCGCTGGGTGCATTTTTCACTCAACTCGGCGACAGCCTTGAAACAATTGTTGCGTTTAATGCGATAGATTGCAAAAATAAGTGAAAAGTGAGCGTAGGTTCAATTCAAAAATTGCCCGATTTCGGGGCATAAAGAGGGATATACAAAATAATTCCTACCAAAACAGTATGAAAAATGATGAAATGACTTGAAATTACTGTTATAATTTGTTAATATACAAGGTAGATTAAATTCAGGAAGTTATCATTATGAAAATATCGGAAATTTTAAAGAATAATAAGGTTACGGTTTCGTTTGAGGTTTTTCCGCCGAAGCAGTGGGATAAGATTGAAAGCACCAAGGCGGTTGTTGCCGAAATGGCAAAGAGCAAGCCTGCTTTTATGAGCGTAACCTACGGTGCATCGGGCACCACATCGGGCTACACAACCGAAATTGCAAACGCAATCAAAAATTCGGGAATTACCCCGCTTTCTCACCTCACCTGCCTTACTTCAACAAAGGACAAGGTTGAGGGTGTGATTGACGAACTTGCCGACAACGGCATCGAAAACATTCTGGCACTGCGCGGTGACATTCCCGAGGGCTTTGTTTTTCCGGATGAACAGCATTTTCACCATGCATACGAACTTGTTGAGGTTATCAAATCACGCGGTGATTTCTGCATTGGAGGTGCCTGCTACCCTGAGGTGCACCCCGACAGCCGAAACAGAATCGAAGACCTTGCTTTTCTTAAAGAAAAGGTTGACTGCGGTTTGGACTTTTTAACAACGCAGATGTTTTTTGACAATGAAATCTTTCTTAATTTCAAGGAAAACTGCCGTATAAAAGGCATTGAAATTCCGATTATTGCAGGCATTATGCCGATTACAAATGCAAATCAGATTAAAAAATCAGTTGAACTTTCAAACTGTGCTTTCCCGAAAAAATTCAAGAAAATCGTTGAGAGATTCGGCGACAGACCCGAATCAATGAAGCAGGCAGGCATAATTTACGCTACCGAGCAAATCATAGATTTAATGGCAAACGGGCAGAACAACATTCACGTTTACACGATGAACAAACCAGACGTGGCGAATGCAATTATGGAAGGACTGAGCCATATTATAAATGAATAAGGCAGAAATTCTGCGCTACCTGCGCACAAACAGTAAGGTGCAGGACAAGGCACTTTTAAATTTAATTGATAAGCAGATGGAATTTGTAAATAAAACCGTAAAGCCGAAAAGCATTTACGGCGTGTTTGACTGCATGGTAACTGACGACAGTTTGATTATAGGTGAAATGCAGTTCAAAAGCAAACGGCTTGCTGAAAACCTGCACGGGTGCAGGCATGTTGCGGTGCTTGCCGCTACCGTAGGCACAGAGGGTGACAGACTGCTGAGAACATATGCAAACGAGGGCGCTAACCTTGTGATAATGCAGGCAGTGCTCGCCTCTAAAATTGAGGAAGTGTGCGACGATGTGCAGAATAAGATTGAAACTGACCTCGGTGTAAAAACGAGAAGCAGATATTCGCCCGGCTACTTTGACCTTGATATTGCGGAGCAGGCAAAAATATTTTCACTGCTTGAAATTACAAAACGCTGCGGAATTACGCTGACAGACACATTTCAGATGATACCCACAAAATCAGTGACAGCGTTTGCGGGAATTGAAGAATAAAGGCTTCCCCTTGAGGGGAAGGCAATAATAAACACTAAGGACAAGCTATGGACAAAATCAAATTTTTTGACGGCGGAATGGGCACAATGCTGCAGGCTGCAGGGCTGAAAGCAGGTCAACTGCCCGAAACGCTGAATATTACAAATAAAGATATGATACTCGCCGTGCACAGGGCCTATGCCGACGCAGGGTGTGAATATATCACGGCAAACACATTTGGTGCAAACTGCCTTAAGTTTGAAAATTATGACGAAATCATAAAAGCAGGTATAGAACTTGCAAAAAGCGTTGGCAAAAAGGTTTTGCTCGACATCGGCCCTACGGGCAAACTGCTTAAACCTATGGGCGAACTTGCTTTTGATGATGCGATTGACATTTTTGCAAAAACCGTTATCGCAGGCAAAGATGGCGCTGATGCCGTTTTAATCGAAACGATGAGCGACACCTATGAAATCAAAGCCGCCGTTCTTGCCGCTAAGGAAAACTGCAACCTGCCGATTATCGTTACTATGATTTTTGATGAAAAAGGCAGACTGCTGACGGGTGCAGACATCAAAACCGCCGTTACAATGCTTGAGGGCCTCGGCGTTGATGTTATAGGACTTAACTGCGGACTCGGCCCGAAACAGATGATTGAATATGTAAAAGAACTCAGAAAATGGACAAGCCTGCCGATTGCGGTTCAGCCGAATGCAGGACTGCCTGTTAGTGTAAACGGCAAAACCGTTTTCAATGTTGAGCCTGAGGAATTTGCACAGGATATGAAAGAAATTGCCAAACTCGGCGTATCTTATCTCGGCGGCTGCTGCGGCACTACGCCCGAGCATATCAGGCAGATGATTGCGCTTTGCAAAGATATTCCCGCAAACGTGCCCGAGTCTAAAAACTACTGCCTTGTATCTTCTTACAGTGAAACGGTAGACCTCGGCGAAAAGCCGAAGATTATCGGCGAGCGCATCAACCCCACGGGAAAAAAACTTTTCAAAGAGGCTTTAAGGCGAAACGATATCGACTATATTATCAAAGAGGGCATTGCCCAGCGTGATGCAGGGGCGCACATTCTTGACGTTAATGTGGGTTTGCCCGAAATTGACGAATGCAAAATGATGGAGGACGCCGTTTATAATCTTCAGGCGGTGCTCCCGACTCCGTTGCAGATAGATACTACAAATATTGCGGCACTTGAGCGTGCACTGCGCGTTTACAACGGCAAGCCGATGCTCAATTCCGTAAACGGCAAGCAGAAAAATATGGAAGAGGTTTTTCCGCTTGCTAAAAAATACGGCAGTGTTGTTGTGTGCCTTTGCCTTGATGAAAACGGAATTCCTGAAACGGCGCAGGGCAGAATTGCCGTTGCCGAAAAGATTATAAAAACCGCAAAAGAATACGGCATTGACAAAAAAGACCTTATTGTTGATGCGCTTACAATGACGATAAGCACGGATAAAAACAATGCAATTGAAACGCTGAAAGCAGTTAAATATATCAGAGAAACGCTCGGCGTAAACACTGTTCTGGGCGTTTCAAACATATCATTCGGCTTGCCTCAGCGTGACGTTATCAACACGGCGTTCTTTACGCTGGCACTGCAAAGCGGACTTTCGGCAGGCATTATCAACCCGAAATCATCGTCAATGATGAATGCGTATTATTCTTATAATGCACTTGCAGGGCTTGACGACAACTGCACAGAATATATTGAAAGCGTAACCGAGGCTCAGCAGGCAGTGCATGAAACAAATGTTACACTGCACACGGCAATCGTTAAGGGTATGAAAGACGAGGCAGGCGTTTGTGCAAAGGAACTGTTGAAAGATACGGCGCCTCTTGATGTCATTAACAATTACATTATTCCTGCTCTTGATGAAGTGGGCGCAGGCTTTGAGAAGAATAAAATCTTTCTTCCTCAATTGCTTATGAGTGCAGACTCGGCAAAAGCGGCGTTTGACGTGATTAAAGAATATATGATTTTAAATAACGCCGAGGAGAAATCGGGCAACAAAATTGTGCTTGCCACCGTTCACGGCGATATTCACGACATCGGTAAAAATATTGTTAAGGTTCTGCTTTCAAACTACGGCTTTGATGTAATCGACCTCGGTAAGGATGTACCGGAAGAGACGGTTTTGCAGGCAGTTACCCAAAATGATGTAAAACTTGTCGGTCTGTCAGCGCTGATGACAACTACCGTGCCTGCTATGGAGAAAACGATAGAACTTCTGCACAAAAACACAGATGCAAAGGTGCTTGTAGGCGGTGCAGTGCTTACAAAATCATATGCTAAAATGATTAACGCCGACTGGTACGCAAAGGATGCAATGGAAAGTGTGCGTATAGCAAAGGCATTTTTTGGTGAAAATTAATATTGAATTAATGATATAATCATATTAAAATGTATATTAAGTTTTCATTTTTGCCTCCCTTTAGCAAGGGAGGGGGACCGTCGTAGACGGTGGAGGGATTTATTTATAGAATCCCCCTTGGCACTGCGTGCCGTTCCCCCTTTAACAAGGGGGACTTAAAATAATGAAATTCATATATTTTGTGAGGTAGAAATGTTAGAATTAAAAGACGTTGAATTCAAGGTGGACTCTGCACAGGGTCAACTTGAAATTATAGACAAAATCAATCTTAAAATAGACAGCGGCAAGTTTGTTGTTATCACAGGCCCGAACGGCGGCGGTAAATCAACACTTGCAAAACTGATTATGGGCATTGAAAAGCCGACCTCGGGTCAGATTTTATTTGACGGGGTTGATATTACCGATATGCCTATCAACGAGCGTGCAAAACTCGGTATCGGCTACGGATTTCAGACTCCGCCGAGATTTAAGGGGCTTACCGTGCGCAAACTTTTAAGCCTTGCCCACGAAAAAGAACTGCCGCCCGATGAATGCTCGGCTTATCTTACAAGCGTCGGTCTTTGTTCTGCCGATTATCTGAACCGTGAGGTAGACAGTTCACTTTCAGGCGGTGAGGTTAAGCGTATTGAAATTGCAACGCTTATGGCGCGAAATCTGAAACTTGCGATTTATGACGAGCCCGAGGCAGGCATTGACCTGTGGAGTTTTGCAAAACTTGTTGAAAGTTTTAAAACCATATCGAAAAACAGACACGACAGTGTGTTGATTATCAGCCATCAGGAGCGTATTATGCAGATTGCCGATGAAATTATTATTATCGCAAACGGCAAAATTGCAGACCGCGGCACAAAAGACGATATTTTCCCGAAACTGCTCAGCCAATTATCAAATGAGAGCAGTTGTGCATTCAGAAAGGAGGCAGAATAATGGGTTTGCTTAAAGAGGATTCAAGCCTTCTGAGCACAATCGCAGGCATTGCCGATATTCCCACAGGGGCATACAATATCAGAAAAAACGGGCAGGCGCTCGGCAGACAGAGCACAGAACATATTGAAATTCTGCCAAAAAAGGACAAGCCGGGTATTGACATCAGAATTGCACCGAACACCAAGGGTGAAAGCGTGCACATTCCCGTTATTCTTTCCGAAAGCGGAATGAACGACCTTGTTTACAACGATTTTTATATAGGCGAAAATGCCGATGTTACAATTATTGCAGGCTGCGGAATTCATAACTGCGGCTGTGAGGATTCTCAGCACGACGGTATTCACACCTTTTACCTTGAAAAAGGCGCAAAGGTAAAATATGTTGAAAAGCATTACGGCGAGGGCACAGGCACGGGCAAGCGCATTTTAAATCCGCAGACGATTGTAAATCTCGGCGAAAATGCAGTCTGCGAAATGGAAATGGTGCAGATTAAAGGCGTTGACTCCACAAAGCGTGATACAACGGCAAGTCTTGAAAAAGGCGCAAAACTTACGATTACCGAGCGTCTTATGACTCACGGCAGTCAGTATGCCGAGTCGAATGTTGAAATTAATATGAACGGCGAAGATTCTGCCTGCCAGATTATCAGCCGAAGCGTAGGCAAGGACGATTCAGTGCAGATTTTCCACCCGATTGTTGTGGGCAACAATGCGTGCCGTGCGCATGTACAGTGCGATTCAATCATTATGGGCAGTGCAAAAATTTCGTCCATTCCCGAAATTGATGCGAATCACGGCGATGCGCAACTCGTGCACGAAGCGGCAATCGGCAAAATCAACAATGACCAACTTCTTAAACTGATGACCTTCGGACTTAACGAAGAACAGGCAGAAGAAATTATTGTTGAGGGATTTTTGAAATAGGATAATTTTATTAAATCCCTCCACTACCTGCTATGCTACCCTTTTGTCAACTGCGTTGACATTTCCCCTGACAGGGGAATCTTTCTTTAACAAGGGAGGCAAATCGGGAGGCTAATTGAAAGGTTATTATTCGGCCCCCTTGTTAAAGGGGGCTGTCACGCAGTGACTGGGGGATTCATTAAATTATATATAATCTTTCCCTATTCTTATTGACTTAAAATTTTATATATTATATAATAACTATTTGGTGCGGGCGATGAAGTCCTGCGCCAAATATTTCTTTTTATTTAAGGAGAATTTTAATTATGGTAAGAGCAATTGTAGGCGCTAACTGGGGTGACGAGGGCAAGGGCAAAATTACGGATATGTTTGCTCAGAATGCCGACATAGTTATTCGTTTTCAGGGCGGTGCCAATGCAGGCCACACAATTATTAATGAGCACGGAAGATTTGCACTTCATCTTATGCCGAGCGGTGTTTGCAGTGAAAAAACCACCTGCATTATCGGCAACGGCGTTGCGCTTGATATCAATAAATTTATTAGCGAACTTGAAGATATTAAAAAAGCAGGTCTTAATCCGAATCTTCTTGTGTCGGAACGCTGTCAGATTCTTATGCCTTATCATATTCTTCTTGATGAATATGAAGAGGAAAGGCTCGGCAAGGCTGCTTTCGGCTCAACAAAAAGCGGTATTGCTCCGTTCTTCAGTGATAAATATGCAAAAATCGGTATTCAGGTTAATGAACTTTTTGACGAAGAAACTTTAAGGGCAAAACTCAAAAATATCTGCACACTTAAAAATCTTACGCTTAAATATGTTTACAACAAACCTCTTCTTGATGAAGATGAACTGTTTGCAACCTGTATGGATTATAAAGAAAAAATTGCTCCGTTTGTTTGTGATACGCACACCTATATTCAGAATGCAATCAGAGACGGCAAGGAAATTCTGCTTGAAGGTCAGTTAGGTACACTGAAAGACCCTGATTTCGGAATTTATCCTATGGTTACATCATCATCAACGCTTGCAGGCTACGGCTGTGTCGGCGCAGGCATTCCTGCAAATCAGATTAAGGATATTGTTGTTGTTACAAAGGCTTATTCAAGTGCCGTCGGCGCAGGTGAATTTGTTTCAGAAATTCTTGATGAAGACGAGGCTCAGGAACTGCGTATTCACGGCGGTGATAAGGGCGAATTCGGTGCAACAACGGGCAGACCCCGCCGTGTAGGCTGGTTTGACTGCGTGGCTACACGCTACGGCGTTGAATGCCAGGGCGCAACTCAGGTTGTTATGACTGCGCTTGACTGCCTGTCATATCTTGATGAAATCAAGGTCTGCACAGGCTATGAGGTTGACGGTAAGGTTATTGATTATTTCCCGACCACGCCTACACTTAGAAAGTGCAAGCCTGTTCTTAAAACAATGAAGGGCTGGCACTGCGATATCAGAGGCATCAGAAATTACGATGATCTTCCGCAGGAAACAAAGGATTACGTTGAATTTATCGAAAGTCAGATCGGCTTCCCGATTACAATGGTTTCAAACGGCCCCGAGCGTGAGGCAATCATTTACAGAAATAAATAAAATTATACAGAAAATAAAAGCGAGCCGTACATTATGTGTACGGCTCAAATTTTTTTAATTGCAGGAAATACTGTTTTTATATAATTATTTTCATTTATGTTTTTGCTTTTTATCAATCAGTTTTATTGCTTCTTTTGACATCGGAACAAGTACAAGCAGATTAAATATAGTCATAAGACCTATTCCTACATCTCCGAGATCCCAAACAACAGTGTAAGCCTGTAAACCGCCGATAAACAGCATTACAAGGGCAATAATTTTATATATTGTCTGAAAAGACCATTTATCGCCGAAAAGATATGATACATTTGACCTTGCATAATAAAGAATTCCGAGAAAAGTTGAAAAACTGAACAGTGCAAGAATTACTGCCACAAAAATTGTGCCGAAACTTCCGAGATGATAATTCATTGCCGTTTGCAAAAGCGCCATTCCTTCAAGTCCCGAAGTAAGATTTTCAGGCACAAGCAGCATAATCATTGCCGTGCAGGTGCATATAACGATTGTGTCAATGATTACGCCAAGCGACTGAACAAGCCCGATTTTAACAGGGTCTTTTCCTTCAGCCGATGCTGCCGCACACGGCGCAGAACCCGAACCTGCCTCGTTTGAAAACAGTCCCCGTTTAATTCCGTTCATTAAAATTGCGCCGAATGTGCCGCCTGCAAATTGCCTGATTCCAAAAGCCTCTTCAAAAATTCTGCCGAAAACAGCAGGCATAAGGTGAATGTTTTTTATGATAATGAAAATCGTAATTCCGAAATAGCATACCGCCATTATCGGCACAATGATATCAAGAAATTTTACCGTGGCATTTTTGCGCAAAACGATAACAGCGGCAAGTAAAACAAGTGCAATTGTTGTTATCAGCGGGTCAATTGAAAAAGCGTTTTCAAAAGCAGACGTTACCGAGTTGCTGATAACCTGGCTGATTCCGCACCAGCAGATAAGACCCGAAATCGCAAACAAAACCGCAATAACGGAATACCTGAGTTTTTTGCCTCTTTTTTTCTCGGCAAAACTGTGTATGTAATATGCAGGTCCGCCTTTATATCCGCCGTAAAGCGGGTCTTTTTGTTTATACATCTGTGCCAGCGTTGCCTCAATAAATGCGGTTGATGAACCAAGAAGTGCCGTTACCCACATCCAGAAAACCGCGCCTGCACCGCCTGCCGAAATTGCCGCTACAACGCCTACAAGATTACCCATTCCGACTCTTGTGGCGGTTGACACAATCAGCGTCTGAAATGTTGAAAGAGCGCTTTGATTTTCTTTTTTCTCACCGAGTGCGCGTACCATTTCAGGGAATTTTCTTATCGGCAGAAATTTCGTTCTGATTGTAAAAAACAGCCCTGCAGGAATAAGCAGAACCACCAAAAGCGGAATTCCTATACCGCCTCCGATTGGAATAACAAATAAATCGCCCCA
This sequence comes from Eubacterium sp., assembly GCA_014465955.1. Taxonomy (GTDB): domain Bacteria; phylum Bacillota; class Clostridia; order Oscillospirales; family Acutalibacteraceae; genus Eubacterium_R. Next base: position 10,323 of record JACTVT010000016.1, read on the forward strand.
TAAAAAATTATAAACAGCCTCAATTATTTTAACAATCACGTAAAAACCTCTTTTCGCTTGAAATAAGGAACAATTCATTATATAATAATTATAAGCATTTGTAAAATTGATGATATTTCTTATAACCATAAAAATATTTTATGAGGTTAATATGGACTTAAAAAATTTAGAAACATTTATTTATGTTGCGGAGCAAAACAGTTTCACAAAAGCCGCCGAAAAGTTGGGATATACACAATCAGCAGTGTCCTTTCAGATTAAACAACTTGAAAATTCGCTCGGCACCATGCTTTTTGAACGGATTAATCACAAAATCAAATTAACGCCTGCGGGGCATAAGGTGTTGGATATGGCGCATCAGATGATAGCGCTCGGAAATGATATTAAGAAAGCAGTCAGCAGTGATAATAAAATCAGCGGCAATATCCGTATTGCAATGGCAGATTCACTTTGCAACTTTATTTTTTGGGACAGTTTCAGTGATTTTCATAAAAAATACCCCGATGTTTCGTTGAAAATTATTTCAACAGGTACCGAAGATATGTTTCGTCTTGCCGTGCAGAATGATGTTGATTTGATTTTTACGCTTGATAAGCATATTTATGATCCCGCTTATAAAATTGCAAAAGAATTTCCCGTTGATATTCATTTTGTTGCATCTCCGATTCATCCGCTTGTAAATAAAAAAGCCATTAGTTTTACGGATTTGGAAAATTGTCAGTTTATTTTGACTGAAAAAGGTATGAGTTACAGGCGCATTATAGAAGAGGCTTTTGCGAGTAAAACGGTGCAGCTCAGTCCTTTTCTTGAAATAGGAAATACAAATCTTATATGTCATCTTGTTGAACAAAATTTGGGAATATCTTTTCTGCCCGATTTTGTTACTGAAAAATATGTAAACGGCGGCAGGCTTGTGCGCCTTGAAACAGATTTTCTTGATACCCGTCTTTGGATACAGATTTTATATCATACCGATAAATGGGTAACGGAAGAAATGAAATGTGTAATTGATTATATAAGCAGTATTTTATAAATTGCAAAAAAATTTTCTTTTCTATTGATTTCAGCAATTTATTACTGTATAATATGTAAGTACAGACGGTTGTGCAGCAGTACAGCCGTTTTCTTATTTTTTAATATAACTTACGGTGAGGAAAATATGTTTAAAATAGGTTTTGACAACAGCAAATATTTACAGATGCAGTCATCAAGAATTAAAGAAAGGATTGCTGAATTCGGCGGTAAACTTTATCTTGAATTCGGCGGCAAATTGTTTGACGATTATCACGCATCACGTGTTCTGCCGGGCTTTGAGCCTGACAGTAAACTGCAGATGCTTATGCAGTTAAAGGAAGAGGCTGAAATCGTTATCGTTATCAGCGCAGAAGATATTGAAAAGGCAAAACTGCGCGGTGATCTCGGCATTACGTATGATAAAGACGTTATCCGCCTTATCAAAGCGTTTACGGATAAAGGACTTTTTGTTGGCAGTGTTGTGCTTACTATGTATGCGCCGCACCCTAAAGTTATTGATTTTGAGGAGAGGCTGAAAGCACTTGGTTATCCCGTTTATCATCATTATATGATTGATGGTTACCCGTCAAATATTTCTAAAATTGTAAGTGATGACGGCTATGGAAAAAATGATTACATAAAGACAAGCCGTTCGCTTGTTGTTATCACCGCACCCGGTCCGGGCAGCGGCAAAATGGCAACCTGCCTGTCACAGTTATACCACGAAAACAAGCGCGGAATTAAGGCAGGCTACGCTAAGTTTGAAACCTTCCCTATATGGAATATTCCGCTTAACCACCCCGTTAATATGGCCTATGAGGCTGCAACGGCTGATCTTAACGATGTTAATATGATTGACCCGTGGCATTTGCAGGCATATGGTAAAACAACTGTAAATTATAACCGTGATGTTGAAATTTTTCCTGTTTTAAAGGCTACTTTTGATAAAATTTACGGCGAATGCCCCTATAAATCGCCTACCGATATGGGCGTAAATATGGCAGGCAACTGTATTGTTGATGATGATGCGGTTTCTCAGGCATCACGTGATGAAATTATAAGGCGTTATTTTACAACGCTTTGCGACAGTCTTGTTCATAAAAATAAGCAGGATGAACTTTATAAACTCGAACTTCTTCTTAATCAGGCTGAAATCAGTGCCGAAAGCAGAGTGCCCGTACTGCCTGCCCGTGAAATTGAAGAAAAAACGGGTGCGCCTGCTACGGCGATTGAACTTGCAGACGGCACGGTTATTACAGGCAAAACGTCTGATTTGCTCGGCAGTGCGTCGGCAATGCTTCTGAATGCGCTTAAACACCTTGCAGGTATTGATGATGAGGTTTTGCTTATTCCGCCTGAAATTATTGTGCCTGTTCAGGAACTTAAAATAAATCATCTCGGCAATAAAAACCCAAGGCTTCACACAGATGAAGTTTTGCTTGCGCTTTCCATTTCAGCCGTTGCAGACGAAAAGGCAAAAAGAGCGCTTGACGAACTTGTTAATCTTAAAAACTGTGAAATGCATTCAACCGTAATTCTTGCACAAGTGGATCAAAATATTCTGAAAAAACTCGGCATCCGCTTAACCTGCGACCCGAAGAATAAGTAAATATATTGCGGTATTGCCCATCATTTTGACGATAACACGGTATAATTAAACAATATGATTCGTGGATTTTTTCGTTAGACAAGGCAGAGGGAAAATTTCGTCGATGGGAGCATACGTGGGTATGTGACCGAGCGAAATTTTGTTGATAACGCAGTAATACGGATTGCGGTGCCCAAAATTTATTATCGCACGTAAATGTGCTCATAAATTTTGACCGCTGCAAATTCTTATTTCTCCCTGCCTCCCGCACTGCGGGCGGTCGAAAACGAATCGGAAAAAGACACAATCAAAAGGAGGACAAATTTATGAAAAAACCTAAATACATCTTTGTAACAGGCGGTGTAGTAAGCGGTCTCGGCAAGGGAATAACTGCGGCATCCCTTGGCAGACTTCTTAAAGCAAGAGGACTTAAAGTTACGGCTCAAAAACTTGACCCGTATCTTAATGTTGACCCCGGCACGATGAACCCTGTTCAGCACGGCGAGGTTTTTGTAACCGACGACGGCGCAGAAACCGACCTTGATTTAGGTCACTATGAAAGATTTATTGATGAATCGCTTTCGCAGAACTCAAATCTCACCTCGGGCAGAGTGTTCTGGAAAGTTATCACCGATGAGCGCAAGGGAGTTTACGGCGGTCATACAGTGCAGATTATTCCGCACGTAACTAACGAAATCAAAAAATCAATTGCACGCAATGCCGAAACCGATGCAGACGTGTGCTTTGTTGAAATCGGCGGTACAATAGGCGATATTGAAAGCCAGCCGTTTTTAGAGGCAATCCGCCAATTTTCTGTTGAATACGGCAGAGAGAACTGCCTGTTTATCCACGTAACGCTTGTGCCTTATCTTGCGGCATCTGATGAACTTAAATCAAAGCCGACTCAGCACAGTGTTAAGGAAATGCTTTCTATCGGAATTCAGCCGGATATTATTGTTTGCCGAACAGAACATCCTCTTAATAATGAAATCAAGGCAAAGATTGCGCTTTTCTGCAACGTTGCACCCGATTGTGTTATTGAAAACAATAATTGCGATATTCTGTATGCAGTGCCGATAATGCTTAAAAATGAGGGGCTTGACACTGTTGCAATCCGCAAACTCGGTCTTGAATGCAGCGAACCTGATTTGAAAGACTGGACAGAGATGCTTGACGCGCTTCGCAATCCCGTGCAGACTGTAAAAATTGCGATGGTCGGCAAATATGTTGAACTGCACGACAGTTATATTTCGGTTAATGAGGCGCTGAAGCACGGAGGCATCAAAACGCATTCTGCCGTTGATATTCATTGGATTGACAGTGAAACGCTTGAGGGTGATGATATTGATTTAAACGATATTCTCGGCGATATGGACGGAATTCTCGTTCCCGGAGGTTTCGGAAGCCGTGGTATTGAGGGCAAAATCAGGGCGTGCAATTTTGCAAGGGTAAATAATATTCCGTATCTCGGCATCTGTCTCGGTATGCAGATTGCAATCATTGAATTTGCAAGAAATGTGCTTGGTCTTGAGGGGGCAAATTCAGCCGAAATCAACCCCGAAACACCGTATCCTGTTATTGATATTCTGCCAGAGCAGAAAAATGTTACCGATATGGGCGGCACAATGCGCCTCGGTCAGTATCCATGCGTGCTCAATCCCGATTCAAAGGCGTTTGCACTTTACGGTTCATCTATGATTTATGAGCGTCACAGGCACAGATACGAGGTTAATAACGATTACAGGCAGGAGTTGCTTGCAGGCGGTATGATTTTTGCAGGTACTTCGCCCGATAATCATATTGTTGAAATGGTTGAAATTCCGAATCACCCGTGGTTTATTGCAGGGCAGTTTCACCCCGAATTCAAAAGCAGACCGAATAAGCCGCACCCGCTTTTCACAGGTTTTGTTTCAGCCGCCGCCGAACATATGAATAATAAATAATAAACATAAAATAAAAATCCGAACCCACCATCTTTGATGATGAAGTTCGGATTTTTCTTGTTTGGTCGAGGTGACAGGACTCGAACCTGCGGCATCCTGCTCCCAAAGCAGGCACTCTAGCCAAACTGAGTTACACCTCGGTATTGCCGAGCCTTTCGGCTCTATATATTAAACGGCATTTTGCCGGTTAATGCATAAGCAGGGGACTCTGGTTAAGTTCTTACTTATTTGTGCTTTGATATTTTAATATATTAACAGAAGTTTGTCAAGAGGTTTTGGGAAATATGTTGAAATTTGAATCCCTCCACCACCTGCGGTGGTCCCCCTGCTATGCTACCCTTTTGTCAACTGCGTTGACATTTCCCCTGACAGGGGAATCTTTCTTTAACAAGGGAGGCAAGTCGGAAAGCAAATAGTGGGAGGAGGCACAATGATTATCTTATAGCGTCTTTCATTGATTTGACGTAATCAAAAACGTACTTCGGTGCGTTTTCGCCGTGTTCGGCTACGATTTTAACGATTGCCGAGCCGACGATGACGCCGTCTGCCAGTTTTGCATATTTCTTTGCCTGCTCAGGTGTATTTATGCCAAAACCGATTGCAACAGGCACGTCTGTTGCCTCTTTCACTGCTTTGGTGATTGACTCTAAATCCGTTTTGATTTCAGAGCGCATACCCGTAACACCCATTGAGGGCACCTCGTAAACAAAGCCCTGCGCTTCGGCGGCGATCATTTTAATTCTGCTTTCGCTTGCGGGTGCGATGAGCGACACCACATCAATGCCGTATTTTTTTGCAACCTCGGTCAATTCGCCCTTTTCCTCAAACGGCATATCGGGAATAATTACGCCCGAAACGCCTGCATCCTTAGCCTTTTGCAAAAACTTATCATATCCGTATTTGAAAAGCACATTAAGATATGTCATATAAACAAGCGGCGTGCCGACACGGTTTGAAATCCGTTTTGTAAGTTCAAAAACCTTATCGGTTGTAACGCCCTGTGAAAGCGCACGGATATTGGCGTTCTGAATAACAGGACCCTCGGCAATCGGGTCTGAAAACGGTATTCCGATTTCAATTAAATCGCAGCCTGCCTGTGCCATATTCACGATGATTTCTTCGCTGACCTCAAGGTTCGGGTCACCTGCGGTGATAAAGCCTATAAACGCCTTGCCGTTTTTGAATGCATCTGAAATTTTACTCATAAATCTCTTTCCCCCTGTACCTTGCGATTGCAGCAACGTCTTTGTCGCCCCTGCCTGAAAGGCAGCATATTATAACATCGTCTTTACTCATAGTCGGTGCAATTTTCATAAGATGGGCAACTGCGTGCGCACTTTCAATTGCGCAGATAATACCCTCTGTTTTTGCAATATATTCAAAGGCGCAGACCGCCTCTTCGTCTGTAACAGGCACATATTCAGCCCTGCCGATATCCTTGAGATAAGCGTGCTCAGGGCCTACGCCTGGATAGTCAAGCCCTGCCGAAATGCTGTAAACGGGGGCAATCTGACCGTATTCATTCTGGCAGAAATATGATTTCATACCGTGGAAAACGCCGAGCGTGCCTGTTACCATTGTTGCGGCGGTGCGCTCTGTATCTGCGCCCTCGCCTGCCGCCTCGCAGCCTATAAGGCGGACATCCTTATCATTAATAAAGTTATAAAACATACCCATTGCGTTTGAGCCGCCGCCTACGCATGCCATAACCGCCGTCGGGAGTTTACCCTCAATTTCAAGAATCTGCTCTCGCGCCTCCTTGCTGATAACGCTCTGAAAATCACGAACGATAGTAGGGAACGGGTGCGGACCCATAACGGAGCCAAGCACATAAAGCGTGTCGTCTACCCTTGAAACCCACTCACGCATAGCCTCGTTGACTGCGTCCTTCAGCGTCATTGTGCCTGAAGTAACAGGGTGCACCTTTGCGCCGAGCAGTTCCATTCTGTAGCAGTTGAGCGCCTGTCTTTCCGTATCGTGCTTGCCCATAAAAATTTCACATTCAAGACCCATTAAGGCGGCGGCAGTTGCAGTTGCAACGCCGTGCTGACCTGCGCCCGTTTCGGCAATAACACGTGTTTTGCCCATTTTTTTCGCAAGCAGGCACTGACCGAGAACGTTGTTGATTTTATGTGCGCCCGTGTGGTTTAAATCCTCACGCTTGAAATAGATTTTAGCGCCGCCGAGGTCTTTCGTCATATTTTCTGCATAATAAAGCAGTGACGGGCGGTTTGCATATTCACGGAAAAGCGTGTCAAGTTCCCGAATAAAATCAGGGTCATTTTTATAATGCTCGTACTGCTTTTCAAGATTTATAATTTCATTCATCAGCGTTTCAGGCACATACTGACCGCCGTGAATTCCGAAGCGTCCTTTACTCATTTCTCATAATCTCCGTAAATTTTTTTATTTTATCAAAATCCTTAACGCCGTTCGTTTCTACCGAAGAAGAAACGTCAACGGCAAAAGGATTTATTTTTTCAATTGCGGCTTTAACATTGCCGAAATCAAGACCGCCTGCTAGAAAAAACGGCTTATTCGTTTTCGGCAGCATATCCCAATCAAAGGTTTTGCCAGAGCCTGTGCCGCTGTCAAACAAAAGGTAATCGGCACAGTTTTCGTAATCACAGATTTTATCAAAATCACTCGGTTTAAACGCTTTGATAACTGGGATTTTTATTTTTTTGCAGTCATCAGCGCTTTCACTGCCGTGCAGTTGGGCATTTATTTCGTCGACGGGAGCATACGTGGGTATGTGACGGAGCAGAATTTTGCCGATAACGCAGTATAATGGAAAAAGACACAATCAAAATAAAAAGCCCCTGACAACATATTACTATGCTGTCAGGGACGATAAAACAATACCGTGGTGCCACCCTGTTTTGCGAAAAAACATTCACACACTTTAGGAGATACAAGCATACCCCCGACCCGTAACGCAGGCCATACGTTGCAGAATACTAAGCCGCGGCTTTTCACTGCACCCTCAGCGGTCCATTTAACAAGGCGTTCACTGCCCTATTCACAGCAGCAAGGGCTCTCTGTAAGTTCGTTTCCTGTTTTTATCTCCGCTTCAACGGTTTAATTTATGATAGTATGATACCACCATAACGTCATTTTGTCAATAGAATTTTAAAACAATCCCTCAGTCGCATATAAAATGCGACTGCTCCCTTTGCACAAGGGAGCCTTTATGTGTGTAAATTATCAGCCTCCCTTGTGTAAAGGGAGGTGGCAAAGCGTTAACTTTGACGGAGGGATTGTCAAATCACCAGCCCAGACGCACAATTGTAATTGTGCAACGGCCTGTTCCCTTACGCAATGCATCGGAATGATTGCCCGGGGTGAAAATATCTATTCTGCCCTGCTTTGAAAGTCCGCTGCCGCCGCGGTCAACAACCGTATAAAGTTCGCCGTCAACATCAAGGACAGTGCCGAGCGGAAGCCAGTTGCAGGCAATATAATAAGGATTTTCCATATCGGCGCTGATTCTTCTGCCTGAAGATGTTACGCCTCTTGTATTGCCGTTGCATTTTGCACAGGCACAGTAATGCGTATATTTACCGCTGATAACCTGACCGATTGTGTAACCGTTTTTAGACTCAACACCGTTCGGAACAACGTCTGCACGCTTTGTGCCCGTAACTTTAACCTCATCAACGGCATTTTTGGTTACTTTTGAAGAAAGTTCTTTTCTGCCGACCTCTTCACCGTTTACATAAGTGATTTCATAGGTAACTTCTTTTTCACCGTTCTGACCCTGAACCTCAATACGGTAATCGCCGAGTTCCATAGTGTCATCGGTTGAAGTGTGTGTAGCGTAAGCAACTGCCTCTGTTTCGGTTACGGTTTTAACCTCAACACGGTAAACAGTAATAATCATTTCATTTTCACAAACCATATCAACCGACGGCTCGGTATAATCATACTGACCGAGAGTGATGCCTGCAAGTGATAAAACATCGCCTACCGTACAATTTAATGCACTGACGGAAATTTCCGAACCGTCGGCACATAATGTAACCACAGTCGGTGATGAAACAGTGATAACCATACCCTGAATAACAGGAGCGTCACTGCTGTAATTCATCTGACAGCCTGCTGTATCAAGACCGATTTCTTTAAAAGCCCCGCTTACAGTGTCAGCATAAACGTCAAATGACTTGATAACGTCGTTTAACTGAACGTGAATTGATGTGAGCCTGTCAATAGCAATAACACCGCCCCTGCCTTTTTCAAAAGCAGTAATATCCAGTCTGTCGCCTGCGCCAAGTATAATATTGGCTTTATTAAGGATTTCTGTTGGTTCGTCCTCATCTGTAACAATTGTGTACTCATTTCCATTATCATTGATTACAACGCTGTATTCGTCTACCATACCTGCGAATGCGGTTGATGCAAAAATTGCTGAAATGAAAATCAGTGCAATTATTGTTGCCGTCACTGCACGGATAGCGTGCTTAAACCCGACGGCAGTTGATTCGTTAATCATCGTAATCTCCTTTGTTCTTGATAAATATTATCGGTTTTACCTTTAGTATTTCACAAGCCTTTGGAATTATAGAAATTTTTGCACAATATGTCAATCTTTTAAAAAGTCCATTTTTGTGCAAAATGCACAAAAGGACAAGCAGAAAAATTTTTACAAAACGCTCAAAAATCAAGATGTTGTGTTGTCTTCGCTTTTCCAAGGTAAAGCGGTAAATCGTTTTTTTGGTAAAAAGTTTAAAATTTCGCAACATTTAAACGGCGTTTTGTAACTTTTTTGAAACTTTTAGCCCCGTATACCCAAGATGTTGTGTTATTTTTGTAACTTTTGCCACCCTAACACCATATAATGTAATGAAATTTATATTGACAATTCAGCAGGTTTTGTAATAATGATTCTATTGATTAAGAACTTCGGCAAACAAAAATGATTATTGACTTTGCCCTGTCATTACTATATAATATGTATACAAATTAAATGCGCCCTCATAGTTCAACGGATAGAATAAGCCCCTCCTAAGGGTTAGATGTAGGTTCGATTCCCACTGAGGGTGCCAAAATAAAAAACCGGCACAGAGTGTCGGCTTTTTGTTTTCCTTAGGGGGAAGCGAAATGATTCGTTTTCGACCGCCTGCAGTGCAGGATGAAGAGAGAAAAAAGAATTTGCAGCGGTCAAAATTTTTGAGCACATTTATGTGCGATTATAAATTTTGGGTACCGCAATCCGAAGGACACCGACCCCTACGATAATATAGTTACTGATAAATAATATAAATTTGGCGTGGTTATGACCACTTTATCGACAGTCTGAGCCAACACGTCTGTGTCGGCTTTTTTATTTTATTGATTATTTCAAACTTTCAACCCACTGTTTTACATCATCTTCTGCCGCATTGCCATGCTTAAATTCAAATGCTGGTATTATGAAAAGGCTCTTGCTGACGGAAATGAAGATAAAATCAACGAAATGATACCAAACAAACTGCCTGCTGAAATTCAGCAATTATATGACAAAGCCCACAGTTAAAATAAGATACTGCTCAAAACCAAAAGCAAATATTATAACATTTTACCATTTTGGTTAAAAATAAATTAACCTATTATTCATTATTTATTTCTACAGAGTTTTTAATTGCAATATATTATAATAGTATAAAATATAAGGGGGCAGGCATTATGGTTGATTACATTACAGGTGTAAACGGAACGGGCAAAACAAGACTTCTGGTGCAGACGGCGATTGCTACTGCCGACATCAGCAAGGGCAGCGTTGTTTTTGTTGACTGCGAAAGCAGGCAGGAACTTCATCTGCCAAACAAAATCAGACTGATTAACACTGCCGATTACGAGATTAATTCAGCAGTAACTCTTATCGGTTTTCTGCTTGGACTTTGCGCAAGCAACTTTGATTTAACTGATATTTTTATTGATTCTGCTCATAAAATCCTAAAAAAAGATACAGATTTAAGCGATTTTATGGAAATCATTGCAAAGGCATCGGAAAACACGGGCGTTAATTTTCACTTTTCAATCGGCGACAGTGAGGAAAAACGGCTTATTTATCAAAATGTTTCAAAATAAAATCACAGAGTAAATCATAGAAAACGGGAGGGCACAGAGACCCTCCCCTACATTATAGTGCGTCGAGGGTGCGGGTGTCCGGTGGACACCTCTGCGAAGCAGAAGCACCGACCGAGCCGACAGGTGAGACCGCCGCACCCTACAATGTTTAAGCAACGCCTCGTAGGGCGGGCTGCCCTCAGCCCGCCCTTCTTTTTATATCTTGAAATGACAGGTCTTTTAATATATAATGTAATTAATATTGAAAACCGAGAGGTAAATTAGTGTGAAAAATCACACTAATTAGATTATATTGCCCTCAAAATTTGCCAATGGCATAATTTTGAGATGGCTAAATTCACATCACGCCTTGTCTGGCTACTACAAGGGAATCGTGATTTTTAATTACTATTTGTAGCCAGAAGGGCTATGTGAATTATTATGACTGACACAATAACTAAAACACTAAACGGTGACTGGCTTTTCAGGCAGGCAGACAAAGGTGAATGGAAAAGCGCCTCTGTGCCGGGATGTAATTTTCTTGACCTTATGAATAACGGCGATATTGATGACCCGTTTGTGGGTCTGAACGAATCAAAGGTAAAATGGGTCGGAGAAACAGACTGGGAATACAAAAAAACTTTTGAAATTTCAGAAAACGAATTAAAATCAGACGACATTATTTTAAACTGCAAAATGCTTGACACAATCTGCGAGGTGCGCCTCAACGGATGGCTTTTATTTGAGGGAAAAAACTGCTTTTGTGCCTACAGCAAATCGGTTAAAGACCATCTGAAAACAGGTAAAAACGAAATTCACGTTTTGTTCCGCTCCCCTGTCAACTATGTAAATGAAAAATACAAAGAATGCCCGACTCCGATGAATTCAAACGGTCAGAACGGCATTGTTCATATCCGTAAACCGCAGTGCCATTTCGGCTGGGACTGGGGTCCTGTTCTGCCGTGCAGCGGTATTACAAAAGACATTGAACTGCAGTTTGTAAACGGCGGTAAAATTGATTACCTTAAAGTTGAACAAACGCTGACCGACGGCACGGCAACCATAACTGCTAATGCAGAAATCAGCGAATATTCGGATTTTGACTGCGAAATCACACTGACTGCGCCGAACGGCAAGAAGTCGAGAAAATCAGGCAGGCAGGCCGAATTTACGATTGAAAATCCGGAACTGTGGTGGACAAAAGAATTATCAGGCAAAGAAAAACAGCCGCTTTACACCGTTACTGCCACACTGCACAAAAACAAAATAGTTGTTGATACGGCAGAAAAGAAAATCGGCATAAGAACGATTGAACTTAACCGTGAACGTGATATGTGGGGTCAGAATTTTCAGTTCAGGCTCAACGGCGTTCCGCTGTTTATAAAAGGTGCAAACTACATTCCGCCCGACAGTTTTATTACCCGATTTGATGATGAAAGGCTCAACTATTTTCTTGACGCCGTTCAGTTCTCAAATATGAATATGATTCGCATTTGGGGCGGCGGATATTATGAAAGCGATGAATTTTACAACGCCTGCGACGAGCGTGGAATTCTTATCTGGCAGGATTTTCAGTTTGCCTGCCAGGCGTACCCGTTTTTTGACAATGAGTTTCTTGACAATGTTAAAAATGAAGTTCAATACAATGTAAAACGCCTTTGCCACCACCCGTCGCTTGCAGTGTGGAACGGCAACAACGAAATTGAAGATATGCATATGGCGTGGGCACATATGACGAAATATGTTGAATGGACAGAGAAGTTTTTCTGGCAGATTCTTGAACCTGAAATCAGAAAATATGACTCGCAGACGCCGTACACACAAGGCTCTCCTATCGGCATTGAACACAACAAGGGAGTTTATTCCGACAACGTAGGTGACACCCACCTTTGGGGCGTATGGCACGGACTGAAGCCGATGACATATTACCGCAAGCGAATGACACGCTTCTGCAGTGAATTCGGATTTGAAAGCCTGCCCGACATCAAGGCGATTGAGCAGTATGCACAGCCGAGTGATTATGCAATGAACAGTCCTGTTTTTACAGCGCATCAGAAATGTGACAGCGGCAACGACAAAATGGTTTACTACATTGCATCACGCTTTAATCTGCCGAAAAAATTTAAGGATTATGTTTACCTTTCACAGGTTACGCAGAACGAATGCATTGCAGATGCAACCGAGCACTGGCGCAGAAACAAGGGCAGATGCAACGGTTCAATGTACTGGCAGTTCAACGACTGCTGGGGTGTATGCTCGTGGTCAAGTATTGACTACTACGGAAACTACAAGGCACTTCAGTACGGTGCAAAACATTTTAATGCTCCTCTCGCCGTTTCGATTGAGAATACAGATGAATATTTCAGAATTTTTGCGCTGAACGACCTTAAAGAAAAACAGACCTGCGAGATTGAATACATCATTTTTGATTTTGAAAAGGGAGCACTTGAAAGCCACAGATCGCAGGTTGATATTGACCCTGTTGAAAATCTTTTGATTTACGATTTAAGAGCAGACGAAATCGGCAGAATTTACGACAAAAAGCGCACGGGACTTTGCGCAAGACTTTATCAGAACGGTGAAATCATCAATCAGAAAGTCGTTCTTTTTGACAAAGAAAAAAGGCTTCACCTGCCAAAGGCGAAACTGAAAACAACGATTGAAATTGAGGAAGACACACTTAAACTCACAATCAAAACAGACAAATTTGCAAGGCTTGTTAAGGCTGAAAGCAGCAAATCCACTCTGCCGTTTTCAGACAATTTCTTTGATATTCTGCCGAATGAAGAAAAGATTGTCACAATCCGTGCAGATAAAAATATGACACTGCGCGAACTTGCCGAAAGCATCAGGGTTTACAGCCTGTGCAACATAAAGCCCGACAGGGATTTCATTAAAAATCAATGGAGCAGAATTAAGGTTTATCTCTCGCCGATTAACATCGGCAACGCCGTTCACCACGGCAAATTGGTTAAGGACGTGAAGCTGTAAACACCATTCCGCCGCAATAAACCGTAGGGCGAATAAAGCGTTTCCGTAAGGACCGTAGGGGTCGGCGTCCCCGACGACCCGCACCCTCGACGACCCGCACCCTCCCGCAGATGAAAAAACGTATTTTTTGAAAACAGCGCCCTTCGAGTTGCGGTGCCCAAAATTTATAATTGCACATAAATGTGCTCAAAAATTTTGACCGCTGCCAATTCTTATTGCTCCCTTCATCTCGCACTGCGAGCGGTCGCAAACGAATCATTTCGATTCCCTATTGATAATAAAAAAATACCGGTTGCAAAAGCAACCGATATTTTTTTGGTGACCCGGACGGGAATCGAACCCGTGTTACCGCCGTGAAAGGGCGGTGTCTTGACCGCTTGACCACCGGGCCGTTGGTGGCTTTAACTGGATTCGAACCAGTGACACTGCGGGTATGAACCGCATGCTCTAGCCAACTGAGCTATAAAGCCAAATCTATCACTTGGCTCAACCAAGCAAGGTAGATTATATTATATAAAAACAAATTTGTCAACACTTTTTTTAAAAACTGTTTTTGGATAGTACATATGTTTGACTTTTCGTTCTGTATATGATATGATTATGGTGGAATTTCACTAAAAATTAACTTAGGGGTGCTGATTATGGAAAAAATCAACCGTACACAGAAAAAAGTTTTTGAGTATATCAAAGAGGTTATCGGCGACAGAGGCATTGCGCCGTCGGTGCGTGAAATCGGCGAGGCTGTAGGGCTTCGCTCAACATCTACCGTGCAGTATAACCTCAATGCGCTTGAAAAAGCGGGATATATTGAGCGTGACCCGAATCTTAAAAGAACAATACGCATTGCAGGCTCAAACCTGCGCACAACACCCGTTCCCCTTGTGGGCACGGTTACGGCAGGCGTGCCTATTTTAGCGCAGGAGCAGATTGAAGAATACATACCTGTTGCAATGAGAAAATCGGGCAATTATTTTGCACTTCACGTTAAGGGCAATTCTATGATTAACGCCCATATCTGTGACGGCGATATTGTTATAATTGAGCAGACCCCTGTTGCCGAAAACGGCGATATTGTTGTAGCACTTATTGAGGACGAGGCAACCGTTAAAAGATTTTATAAGGAAAACGGGCATTTCCGCCTGCAGCCCGAAAATGATGAATTTGAACCGATTATTGTTAATGAACTTTCGCTGCTCGGCAAGGTTGCCACAGTTATAAGGAATTATGATTGATACAGGCAGTTCAGTCCGTTTAAAAAACTATAACTGGCAATTCGTGAATTGCCCCTACAATATTGTAAACCATTATTTATTAATAAACTGTTTATTGTATATTGTATACATTTATGTTATAATTATTGATTGATTTGTGACATAATATAATTGTAATTAATAATAAACTGTCCCCCTTGTTAAAGGGGGAAACGGTTGTTTGCAACCGAGGGGGATTTAAAATAATCGCAATGAATCCCTCCACCACCTTCGGTGGTCCCCCTCCCTTATACAAGGGAGGCTTTTACAACCAGGAGGAATTATATATGAGCGAATGTAATCACGATTGTTCAAACTGTAAATCAAAATGTGAAAAGCCCGATCCGAAAAGTTTTCTTAAACCAATGAACAAATATTCAAATATCAAAAACATCATCGGCGTTGTTTCGGGCAAAGGCGGCGTAGGAAAAAGCCTTGTTACAAGCCTGCTTGCGTCAAAATGTGCGGCGGCAGGGCTGAAGGTCGGCATACTTGACGCCGATGTTACGGGACCGTCTATTCCCAAATCCTTCGGCGTGAACAAAAGAGCAATGCAGGATGAAGAATGTCTGCTGCCGAATGTTACCGAAAACGGCATTAAAATTATGAGCATTAACCTGCTGCTTGAAGACGAAAACCAGCCTGTTATCTGGCGCGGACCTGTTATCAGCGGCGTTATTGAGCAGTTCTGGAGCGATGTGCGCTGGGGCGAACTGGACTACCTTTTTGTAGACATGCCGCCGGGAACGGGCGATGTTGCACTGACTGTATTTCAAAGCCTGCCGATAAACGGAATCGTTATCGTTTCCACACCGCAGGATCTTGTTAAAATGATTGTAAACAAAGCATTCAATATGGCAAAAATGATGAATGTGCCCGTACTCGGCTTAATTGAAAATATGAGTTACTATACCTGCCCCGACTGCGGTAAGAAAATTGAAATTTTCGGCAAATCGCAGATTGACGAAACGGCTATGGAACTCGGCGTGCCCGTACTGGCAAAACTGCCGATTAACCCCGAAATCAACCGACTTGTTGACAGCGGAAGGGTATATGAGGCAGAGTGCACGGAACTTGATAAATTTGTAAAAATTTTGGGTAAATAACTATATAAAACAATATGCGGTGCGTCGAGGACGCCGCACCCTACGATATCACAAGAGCGTTCCTGTTATTTTGTAGGGGTCGGCGGTCTCACCTGTCGGCTCGGTCGGTGCTTCTGCTTCGCAGAGGTGTCCACCGGACACCCGCACCCCCGACGACCCGTTACAATCAAAAGGAGAATGTATATGCCAAAGCGAATGGACTATATTTCCTGGGATGAATATTTTATGGGGGTTGCGCTGCTTTCTTCCATGCGCAGCAAAGACCCGAGCACTCAGGTTGGTGCATGTATTGTAAATAATGAAAACAAAATAATCGGCGTTGGCTACAACGGCTTTCCGAAGGGCTGTTCGGATGATGAATTCCCGTGGGACAGAGACGGCGAGCAGAACCTTACCAAATATCCTTATGTGTGCCACGCAGAACTGAATGCCATTCTTAATTCAAATGCAAATGTAAAGGGCGCAAGAATTTACGTGGCGCTTTTCCCCTGCAACGAATGTGCAAAATCAATTATTCAGGCAGGCATTAAAGAGGTTATTTACATAAGCGACAAATATGCTGAAACAGACGGTACAAAGGCAAGCCGCAGAATGCTTGAATCGGCAGGCGTGCGCCTTACTCCGTTTAAGAGTGACAAAAAAATCGAAATTGATTTTGACTGTGAGAAAATATAATGCAGATTGATATTTACGATTTTGACAAAACGATTGTGCCGTTTGACAGCGGTTCGCTTTTCTGCCTTTACTGTGCAGTGCATTACCCGTGGGTAATAATCTGCCTGCCCGTAATTTTAATTGCAGGAATTCTGATGCTGTGCCGTGCAGTCAGTTTTACGAATTTCAAAAAAACGTGCTTTATGTTTGTTCCGCTTATTCCGCTTGAAAAGGCAGTTAAGGGTTTCTGGGACAGGCACGAAAACGAAACGCACAAATGGTTTTTTGAGAGAAAAAGACCGTGTGTCGTTATAAGCGCATCACCTGATTTTCTGCTTGAAGAAATTGCCAAAAGGCTTCATTTTGACTATCTTATAAGCACAAGGCACAGCAGAAAAACAGGCGTGATTATAGGTGAAAACTGCCGTGACGGTGAAAAGGTGCGCCGTTTTAACGAACAGTTTGAAAATGCCGAGGTTATAGATGTTTATTCTGATTCGCTCAAACATGACAAGCCGATTTTTTCGCTTGCCAAAGGACAGTGCTATCATATTGTAAACGGCAAACCCATACCGTTTGAATTTGATGAGGTTTACGGAGTATAGTTTATGAAAAAATCCACTATAATTATTTTAACAATTCTGTTTCTGATACTGTTTATCGGATCGTGCCTGTTTTACAGCAAGGTGTACAAGCCTGCGCACGAAAAGCAGGAAACGAGCACAATGTATTACGCCCAAAATATGGGAAGGTCAAAATCGGGCAAACGTGTGCTGCTTGCCGAACTGCCCGAACAGGATTTTCAACTTTATCAGGACGGCGATTATATTATTCTTGCTCACGGCGGTCAGGAAAGCGAATTTGATAACTGGAGCAGACGTATAGGCGATGAAGAGCCGCAGATGTATTATCTTGATTTTGACGGTGACGGCACACAGGAACTGATTATAAGAGCGCTTGAAGGAATTGACAAGGACACTGAGCAGAAACAGTATGTAATTTATGTGCTTTTTGTGCATACCGACGAAAACGGGCAGTACAGTTACGACATTATGTCTGCCAACAGCGAAACGTGGAATTCACTTTTTAACGATGCACTCAAATGTGAAACAACACAGCCTGTATTGAACAAAAAGCGTATTCAGTATGTTATGCAGGGCACAACACTTAACATAAACTATGACCCAGTAACGGGAATTTCATCAGGCACCCGTGCATGGTATATAAAATCGCTTTCAGACGGCAAAAATAATTATTACACACTGCAAAGTTGGTATCTCAGCACGCCTTATATTGACGTTGATACCGAAAATAACAGAATCAGCGTAAGAGTTAATTACTATATAACATATAATGAAACAGATGAGGTTCAGTACGGCGGTATCATTAACGGCGCAATTGATATTCAAAACGGTGATTTTGACATTGCAAAGCAGAGCGTAACGTTTACAACCGCAGAGCAGTACAGAGTTACAACACTGCAGTCGATGGCTGATAAAGACTGGACTTATACCTTTAATAATGACGATAAAACACTGCCGTCGGCAAGAACGATTAAGAGCACCGCTTTCAAATGCAGAGTGCAGAGTGAAACGAATGAACACACAATCTTTTCAGGCACAAATGACGAAACCAAGGCAATTGAACGAATTGTTGTTACAAAAAACACAATGAAACTGTATGCTAAATCGGGATGCTCTTTCTCACCGGATCCGATAAATGCACTTAACTATTCCGTTACCGTACAGGTGGGCGGCGTGAACTCCGACATCACACTGTCAGGCTCGGTCGACAATGAAAACGGCGTATCCGTACTGACATTTGTGCTTGACAAGGATTATCCGCAGGACGAATTAATGTCATTTACAGTTAATATAGGACAATAAAATTTTATTATTTGTATTCGTAGGGGTCAGCGTTCCCGACGACCCGCCATTATACACAAACAGTTTGAAAGGAAAGGGATTATGAAAGTTATAATAACTGCCGACTCGCCGTGCGATCTGCCCGACGAAATAATTGCGAAAAAAGAAATCGTAATTACTCCGCTTTCCATTCTGCTTGACGATAAATCTTATCTTGACCGAGTAGAAATAAATCCTGACGATATCTATAATTTTGTAGATAAAACAGGAAAACTGCCGAAAACCGCCGCAGTTCCGCCTGCACAGTATTCCGAAATTTTCAGACAACTGACCGACGAGGGTTACGGCATTGTTCACATCGGGCTGTCATCGGGAATCTCATCAAGTTATCAGAATGCATGCATTGCAGCGTCAGATTTTGACAATGTTTACTGCGTTGATTCAAAAAGCCTTTGCTCGGCTATGGGACTGCTTGTTCTCAAAGCCTGCGATTTGCGTGACAAGGGCTTTGATGCAAAAAAAATTGCAAACAGAATAACGGCGCTTGTGCCGAAAATTCAAACAACCTTTGTGCTTGACAGCCTTGAATATATTTATAAAGGCGGCAGGTGCAGCGGCGTGGCACGCTTCGGTGCGAATGTGCTTGGTATTAAACCGTCTATTGCAGTGAACACTGAAAACGGCAAACTTGACATTGCAAAAAAATACCGAGGAAAAATTGATGTTGTTTATAAGCAGTATATAAACGACTGCCTTAAAGAGGCGGCAAAAGCAGACCCTGCAAGACTTGTAATTGCAGATTCGGGCGGTGTTTCAAGCGAAATTATTGCTTACGCCAAAGGAATTGCCGAGGGCAAGGGTATTTTTAAGGAAATAATCACGGCAAAGGCAGGCTGCACAATATCATCACACTGCGGTCCGAAGACACTGGCAGTATTTTATATGAAAAAGTAAATTAACGGTGTACCCCAAACGGTGCACCGTTAAATATAATTTTGTAGGGGTCGATGCCCACATCGACCCGTTAATAATAAAAACACAAATAATAATTAATGGATTTTTTCGTATAGGGGTCGGCGGTCTCACCTGTCGGCTCGGTCGGTGCTTCTGCTTCGCAGAGGTGTCCACTGGACACCCGCACCCCCGACAACCCGCAATCAAACGAGGTATAATTTTTAATGTCACTGAAAAACAACATTCTTTATGAATTACTGACAAACGACGACTACATAAGCGGTGAATATCTGGCTGAAAAATTCGGCAAAAGCCGTGCAGGCGTATGGAAAGCCGTAAAATCCCTGCAAGCCGACGGATATAAAATCAGCGCAGTTACAAACAAAGGATATCTTTTGACTGACGACGGCAATATTCTGAACGAAACCACGATAAAAGCACGGCTGAAGCACGATATCAGAGTTGCATTTTATGACGAAACCGACTCTACAAACAATCAGGCAAAGCGCCTGATAAGCAATTGCGGCAGTGAAAATCTGCTCGTATGCGCAGGCAGGCAGACAGCAGGCAGGGGCAGGCAGGGCAAAAGTTTTTACTCGCCCGAAAACACGGGAATTTATATGAGCCTTGTTATTCACCCTGACAGTTCACTGCAAAATGCCGTTACCGCAACTACTGCGGCGGCGGTTGCCGTGTGCAGGGCAATAGAATCCCTTACAAACATAACACCCGAAATCAAATGGGTGAACGACGTTTATGTAAACGGCAGAAAAATCTGCGGAATTCTGACTGAGGCGGTAACCGATTTTGAAACGGGTACTGTTTCGAGCGTAATTATCGGAATAGGCGTAAACATTACTACCGAAAATTTTCCAAGTGATGTGGAAAACGCAGGCGCACTGAACGCCGACATAAGCCGCAGTACACTTATTGCAAAAATTGCCGATGAACTTATGGAAATTGCCCTCGGCGACTACAGTGCATTTATCGGTTATTACCGAACTCACAGTATGATTATCGGCAGAGAAATTACATTTTTTGAAAACGGCACTGCCACAGGTGCAACCGCCCTTGAGATTGACGAAACCGGCGGACTTGTTGTAAAAACCGAAAGCGGCGAAACCCGCACATTAAGAAGCGGTGAGATTACGGTAAGAAGAAAATAATTATTTCGGCAGCGTGCATAAAACCATTGTATGGCAGGTCTCTGCGCCTGAGCGATAAAAGCAAAAAGGAACACATATGAAAACAAACAAACGAAACTACATACTCGGCGTAATGCTGACAATCGTAATCATTATTGCCGTGGTGCTGGCGGCTGTTACCGCAAAAAGAAGCACTCCGCTTAAAGGAAATGAAGAATATGCAGTCGGCATTGATGTGTCCTCGCACAACGGTGAAATTGACTGGAAAACAGTTGCCGAAAATACGGAATTTGCCATAATCCGTGCAGGCTACAGAGGCTACGGCGAGGCAGGCGCAATTACCGAGGACAAACTTTTTGACGAAAATCTGAAAAATGCCTTAAAGGAAAACATACCCGTAGGCGTTTATTTTTACACACAGGCAACAAACGAAACTGAGGCAGAGGAAGAGGCTGAATTTGTTATAAATCTGCTCGGCAAAAGTAAAATCGACCTGCCTGTTTTCATTGATTTTGAATACCCTTATGACGCAAACGGAAATCCTACGGGCAGAATGTTCGCCGCAAATCTGACAAGTGAGCAGGCGACGGCAAACATCAACGCTTTTTGCAGAAAAATCGAAAAGGCAGGCTTCGGTGCAGGCGTTTATTCGTCATCAAACGTGTATATAAATCATCTGAATCCCGATGATTTCGTCAAAAGCACGTGTATCTGGGTAGCAGATTACAACAACAGTGTAAAATATACAGGTGATTACGATATCTGGCAATACAGCAAAACAGGCTCGTGCGCAGGCGTGAACAGTAAATACTGTGATGTGAACAGGTGGTATAAATAAAAAGTGAAAAGTGAATAGTGAATGATGAATAATTATTGTAGGGAGGGTCTCTGTGCCCTCCCGATTTTTTACACAATTCTTTATTGTTATTATTGAAAATAATATAAATGTATGCTATGATTATACTGTATAAATATATAGTAAGGAGAAACATATGAAAAACACAGAAAAATCACTTGACGCTCTTGTTGCTCTTTGCAAAGGCAGGGGCTTTGTATATCCGGGATCTGAAATTTACGGCGGACTTGCAAATACATGGGATTACGGTCCGCTCGGCGTTGAACTGAAAGACAATATTAAAAAGGCTTGGCGCAAAAAATTTATTCAGGAAAACAAACTGAACGTCGGTCTTGACAGCGCAATTCTTATGAATCCGCAAACCTGGGTTGCTTCAGGCCACCTCGGCGGATTTTCGGACCCGCTTATGGACTGCTGTGACTGTAAAACACGCCACCGTGCAGACGATTTGATTGAGAATTTTGACGGCACAAACGTTGCAGGCTGGAGCAATGAGGAAATGAGCGCTTACATTAAAGAGCACAACATTCCGTGCCCGAACTGCGGCGCAAACAATTTTACCGACATTCGCCAGTTCAACCTTATGTTCAAAACATTTCAGGGTGTTACCGAAGATTCAAAAGATGAAATTTATCTCCGCCCCGAAACTGCACAGGGTATTTTTGTAAACTTTGCAAACATTCAGCGCACCACAAGAAAGAAAATTCCGTTCGGCGTTGCACAGGTTGGCAAATCCTTCAGAAACGAAATCACACCCGGCAAATTCATTTTCCGTGTTCGTGAATTTGAACAGATGGAACTTGAATTTTTCTGCAAACCCGGCACAGACCTTGAATGGTTTGAATACTGGAGAGGTTTCTGCCGCGACTGGCTCTACTCACTGAACATCAGCGAAGAAAATCTCAGACTTCGTGACCATTCACCTGAAGAACTTTGTTTCTATTCAAAGGCAACAACCGACTTTGAGTACCTGTTCCCGTTCGGCTGGGGCGAACTCTGGGGCGTTGCAGACAGAACAGATTATGACCTTACACAGCACATTAAAACAAGCGGCAAAAACTTGGAATACTTTGACCAGGAGGCAGGCGAAAAATACGTTCCTTACGTTATTGAGCCGTCACTCGGCGTTGAAAGACTGTTCCTTGCACTCTTAACAGAGGCTTATGACGAGGAAATTGTTGACGAGGCAAAGGGCGACAAACGTATTGTTATGCACTTCCACCCTGCTATTGCACCGTTCAAATGCGCAGTTCTTCCGCT
The DNA here is from genome assembly GCA_014465955.1 of Eubacterium sp. Classification (GTDB taxonomy): domain Bacteria; phylum Bacillota; class Clostridia; order Oscillospirales; family Acutalibacteraceae; genus Eubacterium_R. The sequence continues at coordinate 32,997 of JACTVT010000016.1, forward strand.
TTCAAAGAAACTGAATGACAAAGCAGAAGAAGTATTTGACGCACTTTCAAAGAAATTCAATGTTGACTATGATGATGCAGGCTCAATCGGCAAGCGTTACCGCCGTCAGGATGAAATCGGCACACCGTTCTGCATCACATATGACTTTGAGTCGGAAGAAGACGGCTGTGTAACCGTTCGTGACAGAGATACTATGGAACAGGTAAGAATTCCGATTGACAGCCTCGAGGCGTTTATTCAGGAAAAAATTGAATTTTAATTAACATTATTGTGTCCCCCTTGTCAAAGGGGGAACGGTTGTTTACAACCGAGGGGGATTCCGAACAAAATCCCTCCGCCTCGTAAACTCGGCACCTCCCTTTAACAAGGGAGGCAAATAACAAAACCAAAAAGGTGACTACTATGAATCTTGACCGTGGATTAATCAAAGCACAGGCAAAACAACTTATCAAAGGCAAAGTAATGAAACTGTTTTTAACTGTTTTCATTATTCAGTGCATCGTCGCTGTTCCGAACATTATAAACCTTGCCGTTTCTGCACCCGAATATGAAAATATCTTTCAGAATTACGGCAGTTATTTTGATGATTTTGACTTTGATGATGAATTCAATAATTATCAGTTTGAAGATGATTATGATGACGATGATTACAACCCGTATGCCGATGATTTTGAAAATTTCGGCACTGACAACAATTCAGGCAAAGGCGATTTCTATAATTTCGGCACATCATTTACGCCGACAGACGCTAAAACAGAAATTGCACCGCAGAAAGCAACGATTAACCCTGCTGCAGCAAGCATAATTTCATTATTAGCATCTGTTGCACAGTTTTTGCTTTTGCCGCTTTCCGTTACTCTCCTCTATTTCTTCGTGCTGTTTATCAGAGGCAAGGAATTCAGCGGAACTGACGGGCTGAAATTTATTTTGAAAGAATCATTTACAAATAATTACGGCAACAAACTCGGCGTTGCAATTTTGAGAGGACTTATAATCTCAGGTCTTGCCTTGATTTCTGTTCCGATTTTCTGCATACCTGCAATTATTTTCGGTTACAGCAGTTATTTCGCATCAGAAATTCAGTGCGACAATCCGCAGCTTTCGCCGTGGCAGGCAATCAAACTGAGCAAAAAGATGATTAAGGGCAACAGAACAGAGCTGTTTGTGCTTGATTTAAGTTTCATTCCGTGGTATCTGCTTTGCTTTTTCGTATTCCCGATGATTTACGTTATTCCGTATGTGCAGACAACAAGAGCGCTTTATTACGAGAATTTCCGTATCCGTGCGCTTCAGCAGGGCAGAGTTTCGGAAGATGATTTTATGACGGATTATCAGAGAATGCAGAAATATGCAAACGAGAATTACGCCGCAGGCTATCAAACGGGTGCAAACGGCTATCAGCCAAACGCATATCAGCAAAATCCGTATAATCCGCAGCAGCCAAACGCTCAGCAGAATACTTATCAGCCAAACGGCACACCGTATCAGCAAAACACAACATATCAGCAGGTAAACACAGAGCAGTCCGGCACTTGCAATGCAAGCCATGTGCAGTCGCCGCCGTTCTACACTGTACCACCGACACCAACGGCTGATTCCGTAGGGTTCGGCGTCCCCGACGAACCGCAATCCAACCCGACACCAACGGCTGATTCCGTAGGGTTCGGCGTTTCCGACGAACCGTCTGTAGGTGTTGATGACCATATCGAACCGCAGCCAACAACTGACCCTGCCGAAACCGCAGAGCCCGAACCACAACCCGAACCGCTTAAGCCAAGCGAAAAATATACACCCGTAACTCCGCCGACCGAAAACTACACTCCGACGGAAGAATAAAAAACAGCCCCCTTGTTAAAGGGGGCTGTCACATTTATGTGACTGGGGGATTTTTTTAAATCCCTCCGAGTGCTTCGCACCCACCTCCCTTTAACACGGGAGGCATTTTTTTACTTTATTTCTCCGCCGCACCTTATGAACATCCTTCACAATGCTCGCAGTCTGGAAACTATGATTTGTCATAAGGAATATGATTACGGTCATAATAATCACGCACGGCGGCGGCAACCGCTTCTTCGGCAAGCACCGAACAGTGTATTTTATGCGGCGGAAATCCGTCAAGCGCCTCATTGCTGATTTTTGTTGTTGCTGCATTATCGGCATATACAAACATTATTTTATTTCTCCTATATATATCCTCACAAAAGCATCCCTTTACACAAGGGAGGAGGCAAAGCGTCGGCTTTGACGGAGGGATTGATGATGCGGTGCGCCGAGGACGGTGCACCCTACAGTGTTAAAAAGATGTTATTATAATTTTAGGGAGAGCGCAGAGGCTCTCCCCTGTAAACAATTTAATCAAAAAGTGCCGTTGAAAGGTATCTTTCGCCTGTGTCAGGCAGAAGTGCAACGATGTTTTTGCCCTTAAGTTCATCTCTTTTTGCAAGTTGAAGTGCTGCCCAGACTGCCGCACCGCTTGAAATTCCGACAAGGATACCCTCAGTTTTTGCAATTTTATTGCCGATTTCAAAGGCTGCATCATTCGGTACGGTGATAATTTCATCATAAATATCCGTATCAAGCGTTTCGGGCACAAATCCTGCGCCGATGCCCTGAATTTTGTGTGCGCCCGCAGTGCCTTTTGAAAGCACGGGTGAGGTTTCAGGCTCTACGGCAACGATTTTTACATTCGGGTTCTGCTCTTTCAGATATTTACCAACGCCCGAAAGTGTTCCGCCTGTGCCAACGCCTGCAACAAACACATCAACAGTGCCGTCTGTATCCTGCCAGATTTCAGGACCTGTTGTTTCATAATGCGCTTTCGGGTTTGCAGGATTTACAAACTGACCTAAAATAACTGCGCCGTCTGTTTCATTTTTTAGTTCTTCAGCCTTTTCAATTGCTCCCGTCATTCCCTTAGCGCCCTCGGTTAAAACAACCTCTGCACCATAAGCCTTAACAAGATTTCTGCGTTCAACGCTCATCGTTTCGGGCATTGTAAGAATAACTTTATAGCCCTTTGCCGTGCCGACGCTTGCAAGACCGATACCCGTATTGCCTGAAGTAGGCTCAATAATGGTTGCGCCGGGTTTAAGCACGCCCGACTTTTCAGCCTCGGCGATCATGGCGTTTGCAACTCTGTCCTTAACAGAGCCTGCAGGGTTGAAAAACTCAACCTTTGCGATAATATTTGCCTGTGCATTTTCTGCTTTTTCAAGATTTGCAAGGCGTAATAACGGTGTTTTGCCGATTAATTCGGTTACATTTGTGTAAATAGACATAATTCTGACTCCTTTGGTTATATTTGCGGGAGGGCACAGAGACCCTACCACATCGGTTGTTCTGATTTTAACGGGACGTCGAGGACGCCGTCCCCTACGATTGAATATGGGTTTCCCCTCAAGGGGAAGGCTTAAAATCAAATCTTATCAAACGCCTGGCTGAGGTCATAGATAATATCGTCAATATGCTCTGTTCCGATGGAAAGGCGGATGGTGTTATCAAAAATTCTCTGTTCATTGAACTCTTCTTGTGATAATTGGGAATGAGTTGTGGTTTTCGGGTGAATTACAAGTGATTTCACATCTGCCACATTGGCAAGCAGCGAAAAGATTTTAAGATTATCAATAAACGCTTTAGCCTCTTTTTCGCCGCCCTTGATATTAAATGTGAAAATTGAGCCTGCGCCGTTCGGGAAGTATTTATTGTACAACTCTTTGTAGCGTGGGTCAAGCGACGGATGATTTATGCTTTCAACTTTTGGGTGATTCTGCAAAAATTTAAGCACCTTTTTCGTATTTTCAATATGCCTGTCAAGGCGAAGTGAAAGCGTTTCGATGCCCTGAAGGAGCAGAAAAGCATTGAACGGCGAAATTGCCGCACCCGTATCACGCAGCAAAATGGCACGCACATACGTTACAAATGCCGCACTGCCTGCCGCATCAACAAAACTGATGCCGTGATAACTTGCATTCGGCTCAGTAAACTGCGGAAATTTACCGCTTGCCGCCCAGTCAAAATTACCGCTGTCAACAATAATTCCGCCGAGCGTTGTGCCGTGCCCGCCGAGGAATTTTGTGGCACTGTGAACAACGATATCAACACCGAGTTTAAACGGCTGAAGAAGATACGGCGTTGTAAACGTAGCGTCTGCCACAAGCGGAATATTATGGCGGTGCGCAATTTCGGCAAGCGCCTCAATATCTATTATATTCGAGTTCGGATTGCCGAGTGTTTCAAAAAAAACGGCACGTGTGTTCGGCTGAATTGCATTTTCAAAATTCTGCAAATCATCGGGGTCAACGAAGGTGGTTTCAACGCCGTGCTCGGGCAGAGTGTGGGCGAGATAATTATATGTGCCGCCGTAAATCGTTTTCGCCGCAACAATGTGCGAGCCTGCCTTTGCGAGCGCCTGAAATGTGTAAGCAAGTGCTGCTGCGCCCGATGCAACTGCAAGAGCACCGACGCCGCCCTCTAAATCGGCTACTCTTTTTTCAAGCACGCCTTGTGTTGAGTTTGTAAGCCTGCCGTAAATATTGCCCGCATCTGTTAAATTAAAACGAGCCTCGGCGTGGTCGCTGTTGTGAAAAACATATGATGTGGTCTGGTAAATCGGAACTGCCCTTGAATCGGTTGCAGGGTCTGCATTTTCCTGACCTGAATGAAGTTGAATGGTTTCAAAATGATATTTGTATTCTGACATAATTAATTCTCCTTAAACGTTGATTTAAACGGCGTGCCGATGATGACAACGCCTTAACAGTTATCGCTGTCTTGCGGGAGGTCACAGAAACTCTCCCCTACGGTCGAAAACGAATCAACATCGCTGCATTCGTTTTGAAGAATTATAAATGTGTTTTACTGAACGGTTTTTTGCCATAAAATCACTGCCTTTCAGCAAACTCCTACATTCCTACTATAATAGTAGGAATTAACTGTTGACATAATAATAGCACCCGGCAAAATATTTGTCAAGTGCTTTTTGCAAAAATTTCTAAATAATAAAATCAAGCATTTTTTCTTTCTGTTCAAGTACAAGGTCGGCAACCGTGATGTTGTCAACAACGCCGTTAATGGCGTCATTCAGTTTTTTCCAGACCGAAAAGGTTGAGCATTGTTCAAATCTGTCGCATCCTGCACCGTCTTCATCAACACAGGCAATCGGTGCAAGACTGCCCTCCGTCAGCCTTAAAATCATACCGACAGTATACTCTTCGGGCTTTTTTGTAAGTCTGTAGCCGCCGTTTGAACCACGCTCGCTTTTAACATAACCGGCACGGTTGAGCATTGAAATAATCTGCTCTAAATATTTAACGCTGATACCCTGACGCGCGGAAATCTCTTTAAGAGAAATATTTTCGCCGTTGTTGTTAAGCGCCAGATCAACCATAAGGCGCAGGGCATATCTGCCTTTTGTGGATATTTTCATATTGTACTCCATTAATTTTGAAATTCTTGTTTTTTGCGGGCGGATGGTATCCGCCCATACGGGAAATGTTATTGCAATTACAATCTTGCCTCTAAACGGTAAATCGGCATACCCATATCCGAAAAGCGTTTTTCATATTCGGTAACAATATTGCCCTCAAAACCGCTTTTATGCAAATCAAGCGAAACATTACTGAGTTTAAAGCCGTTTGCCGAGAAACTTTCAATCGAAAACTCAAAAAAGTGCATATTATCCGTTTTCTGGCAGATAACACCGTCAGAGGTGAGAATATTTTTATAAATATTCAAAAATCTTTCGTGCGTCAGTCGGTGCTTTGCGTACTTTGCCTTCGGAAACGGGCAACTGAAATTAAGATAAATTTCATTTACACTGTGCTCGCTGATATAACTCGGCAGATATTCTGCCTCACAATTCATAAAGCGTATATTTGTAAGCCCCATATCCTGCGCCGTTTCGCACGCCGTTACGATAACGTTTGCCGTTTTTTCAACTGCAATTATATTAAACTCGGGGTGCTGTTTTGCATAGGTGCAGGCAAAAGTGCCTTTGCCGCAGCCGATTTCAAGTATTAAAGGATTGTCATTTCCGAAAATTTCGGATATATTATAAAGTTTGATTTCATTCTTAGCATTTTCAAAATTCAAATCGTCATTCCTGCAGGGCAAAAGCATATCACTGCAGTCAAGAAGCCTTGATTCGAGATTTTTCTTTTTCCTCATTCTCATAAAATCACCGAGTAATAGTATATCAAAAAAATCAATAATGGTCAATTGAACAATAAAAAAACAGAGGTGACGAAACTCACCCCTGTTTTGATAATATAAGTTAAATTAACTATTTGCGTTATGCTGATTTTCTTCCTGCTCCTTTAAGCGGTTTGCACGAATATCCGCAAGTTCGGCAATCATTTGATTTTTAAGATCGCCGTGGATAGGATAAAGGAAGAAGGCAAGTCCGTAAAGACCTCTTGCAAGCGCAGGCATAAGGCAGAACACTGCCCAGATGCCATTAAGGATTGCAGGGTCAGACTGCGGCACCGCGTTGCCGAGCGAGTCTGTAAGCGGCACATAGTGAATCCACGTGAGCACCATGCCCGACATCCAGCTTGTGATTGAGGTTGCGAGCTTCTGGAAATAGCCCTGAACGGTTGTGATAAGCGCTTCATTTCTGAGCCCGTGCTTCCATTCCATATAATCAAAGGTTTCGGCATTGAGAACAGGACCTACAACAAGAATAAGCTTATTCGGCAGACCGCAGATTGTTAAGCCGAAGATAACCCAGATAAGGTTTAAAACGTAATTTTCGCTGAAGGTTTGACCGAACGGATGATAGCCGATGATGAAAAGCAGCGTATAAGCCACACCGCCGAACACACCTGCTATAATAGCGGTAGCTCTTGCGCCGAATTTTTTAATCATTTTAGCGGCAAGCGGAACCATAAGGTAATTCGGAATACCGGTGAAAAGACCGCACACTGTTGCGTTCGCAATGGAGCCTGTATTATTAAGCCAGAACCACTGCTCGGATGAACCGCCGACAGCCTTGAAGCTGTTGAAAAAGTTACTGAAAATGATTGCAAAAAGCGGGCGGTTTGTAAAAATCTGCTTGATGGATTCAAGAACAGAGGTTTCGTTCATCTCTTCACGGGACTGAAGCGGAACACGCTCACGCATATTGAAGAAGCCGAAGATTGCAAACACCGAAACCATAGCCGCCATAGCGTATGCAAAGCCGGTGTAAACGCCGCTCATTGTGATTTTTGAATTAATTTTCGGCAAAAATTGAACGAGAACGGGAACGAGAGACGGTACCCAGGTGCCGAACAGCTCGAAAAACTTTGACGTTGTAATAAGATTATCACGTTCATTATTGTTCGGCGTGATATTGTAGGTCATCAGCTGCCATGCGTTGAAATAGCTCATACCGAGACCGTAAAGAACAGTGGCAATCGCAGTCCACACAACTCTGCCGGTCGGACTGATTGACGGCGCCGAGAACATCATAATCGTGCCGATTGCAAGCAGCGGCAGCGGTAAAACGAGGAACGGGCGAACCCTGCCCCAGCGTGTTCTTGTTCGGTCGATAATAAGTCCCGAAAGTGTATCATCAACCGCGTCGTAAATTGAAGCAAAGAGCTGAATGTTGGCATAAGCCGTAGTATTCAGCTTCAAAAACTGAATCATAAAGAACTCTTTAAATGCGCTTACAAACTGGTCTAAATTTTTCTGACCGAAATTCACAAGCACAAAAGCAACAATTTCTTTCGGTGCAAGGTAACGCTTTTTCGTATATGCAAGCTTATCAAGCTCTTCCATTTCTTTTGTTAAAAGATCTTCTTCTGCCAAAAAATCACCGCTTTCAGATAATTTTACTTATATAATATAACAAATTATAATGCATAATTCAATTGCTTTTTAGTAAGAAAAGCCCATTTTTCGGCAAATTATTTATTCTGCACAAAAATTGGGCAAAAATTAGTGCATCTTGAACAAACACAAGCGACGGGCAATTCGTGAATTGCCCCTACAGAGTTGTAATAACATTATCGTGTGTGCCGATTAAAATTTGACATTACATTATATAAGTGATAAAATCAATAAAATGGAAGTGATACTATGAACTGGGAATTTGCATTGCCCGTTAAAATTATTTTCGGTGTGGGCAAGCGTAAAAATATTGCAGAATATATTGATGAAATCGGCGGCGCAAACGGCGTGCTTGTGTGCGGACAGAGTTTTGTAAAAAACGGCACTGCCGATGAATTTGTAAAAAACTCAAACGGCAGAATTACTGCTGTTTTCAGCGATATCAGACCAAACCCGACTACAGAAAATGTAAACAACTGTGTTAATTTGCTCAGAAAAACGGGTGCTGATTTTGCCGTGGCGCTCGGCGGCGGCTCACCTATGGACTGCTGCAAGGCGGCATGCGCAATTGCAAAAGGAACTGATAAAATTGAAGCATACCACAGCGGCGGCAAGCCGATATCGGCAGATGAGGCAATCCCGATGATTGCTTTTTCTACAACAAGCGGAACGGCAAGTGAGGTTACAAATATTTCTGTGCTGACAGATGTGGCGCAGAACCTGAAAAACCCGATGAACGACCCTGCAATGTACCCTAAAATCGCAGTAATTGACCCTGAACTCACGCTCAGCGTGCCGAAGCAGATTACTGCATCAACAGGGCTCGATGTACTTGCCCACGCAGTTGAAAGTTACTGGAGCACGCTGAATCAGCCGATTTGCACAGCCTGCTCGGTTTACAGTGCAAAACTTGTTTTTGAATGGCTGATTAAGGCTTATGAAAACCCGAATGACCTTGAGGCAAGAGAAAAAATGGCAGAAGCAAGTATTGTTGCAGGCGTTGCCTTTTCTCACCCGAGAACTACAGGCTCGCATGCCTGCTCATTCCCGCTGACGAATATTTACGGCGTGCCGCACGGCGAGGCGTGCGCCTTTACGCTTGATTATTTCATTAAATTCAACGAAAAAAATGCAAATGCCGATGGCAGAATTACTGCCCTTGCCAACGCCTGCGGCTTTGAAACTGCAAGCGAAATGGCAGACAGAATTTCGGATATGAAAAAGCAGATGGGTATGCGCACAAGGCTGTCTGAAATCGGCTGCACAACCGATGAACAAATCAGAGAACTTACAGAAAAAAGTATGTCTATGCTGATGACACGCAACCCGATTGCGCTGACAGAAGAAGATATTTTTGAGATGTATCAAAAGTTGAGATAAAAGAATTGCATTTGTCCCCTTGTCAAAGGGGGAACGGTTGTTTACAACCGAGGGGGATTTCAAGCATGAATCCCTCCACCGCAAGCGGTCCCCCTCCCTTTTACAAGGGAGGCTATAACAACGATTGGAGATTTTATTATGACAACATACGGTGTAATCCTTGCCGGCGGTATCGGCTCACGTATGGGCGGCGAAAAGCCGAAGCAGTATCTTAATTTAAAGGGCAAGCCGATTATTATTTACACGGCTGAAAAAATGATAACCTGCCCCGATTTTGAAAAGGTTATTATTCTCTGCCCCGAAAAATGGGTGGAGCACACTAAAAATCTGGTGGCAAAATATATTCCGTGTGCGAACAGAATTGCCGTTATTGAGGGCGGCGAAACACGCAACGAAACAATAATGAACGCTATTGATTTTATTGAAAAAGAGGGCAATCTGAATGACGACACCGTGATTGTTACTCACGATTCGGTGCGCCCGTTTGTAACCCACAGAATTATTAAGGAAAATATTGATGCGTGCAAAAAATTTGATGCGTGCGACACGGTTATCCCTGCGACCGACACAATTGTTGAGGCGAAGGACAAGCAGATTATAAGCAATATTCCGAACAGGGATATTATGTATCAGGGTCAGACCCCGCAATCTTTCAAGGCTCTGAAACTGCGCACGCTTTACAACGCACTTTCAGACGCAGAAAAAGAAATACTGACCGACGCATGCAAAATTTTTGTACTTAAAGGTGAAAAAGTAGCCCTTGTAAACGGCGAAACCTTTAATATAAAAATAACTTATCCGTATGATCTGCGTGTTGCAAAGGCTCTTTTGGAGGACGAAGAAGATGATTAACACCGTTTACCGCCTTGCAGAGCCGAGGAGGTTTGAGATTGCATTTGAGGACATTGACCCGTTCGGCGAAAATGTAATCGTTCGCCCGACCTGCCTTTCCATCTGCAATGCCGATATGCGCTATTATCTCGGCACAAGGGACCCGAAGGTGCTGGCGGAAAAACTGCCGATGGCACTGATTCACGAGGGTGTGGGCGAGGTTGTTTCTGACCCGACGGGCACTTTCAAAACGGGCGACAAGGTAGTTATGGTGCCGAATGCACCTGCTGAAACTGACGACTTTATTGCGGAAAATTATCTCAGAAGTTCAAAATTCTGCGGTTCATCTATGGACGGCTTTTTGCAGGAATATGTAGAAATTTCACCGAAAAGACTTGTGCTTCTGCCGCAGGATATCAATATGGAAACAGCGTCGTTTACCGAAATCGTTTCCGTTTCCGTGCACGCAATTTCACGATTTGACAGTATTGCACACAAAAGGCGTGATAAAATCGGCGTGTGGGGCGACGGCAATTTAGGCTATATCACATCGCTGTTTCTGAAAAAAATATTCCCAAAAAGCAAAATCTATGTTTTCGGCACTACAGAGGCTAAACTTGCAGATTTTACTTTTGCAGACGGCACATTCACGGTAAACAATATACCTGACGATTTAAGCCTTGACCACGCCTTTGAATGTGTTGGCGGTAACGGCAGCCCGATTGCGATTGAGCAGATTATCGGCATTGTAAAACCCGAGGCGACCGTTTCAATTCTTGGTGTGAGCGAATACCCCGTGCCGATTAACACAAGAATGATTCTTGAAAAAGGCCTACGCTTTTTCGGTTCATCGCGCAGCGGCGTAAAGGATTTTGAAAAAACGGTTGAAATGTATAAAAAATACCCCGAAATTATCGACTATCTCGGAAATTTAATCAGTTCCGTTAATGAAATCAGAAACATTGCCGACATTAAAAGCGCCTTTGAGCGTGACACACGCAAAGGCTTCGGCAAAACGATTTTAAAGTGGGAGATATGATAAAAAGGAACGGCAATTGAACAAGTCCAGTAAAAGTGGACAATAGAAAAAAGGTACCCCCTATGGTAG
>JACTVT010000017.1 GCA_014465955.1 Eubacterium sp.
TGAGGGTTATTCCCCTGTTAGGGGAAATGTCTGCGTAGCAGACAAAAGGGTCTGCAGAATTGCAAATTCCCCGCCCTACATTTTTTTGCGGGAGGGCACAAAGACCCTCCCCTACATTGCGGTGAGGTGAGGACACCGCCCCATACGATTTATTTAATCTACGAATTCTGCAACGCAGCGTCGGTAAGCGGCAACAGGGTCTTCAGCCTGTGTAATCGGTCTGCCGACAACTATGTAATCGGAGCCGATTTCCTTTGCCTTTTCAGGTGTTGTAACACGAACCTGATCGCCCACTTCACCGTCTGCAAATCTTACGCCGGGAGTAACTGTGTAAAATTCTTTGCCACAGGCATCTTTAACCATTCCTGCCTCAAGCGGTGAACAAACCACGCCATCAAGACCTGCCGTCTTTGCGTTTTCGGCATATTTAACGATTGTATCATTAATTGATGCGTTGATAAACAGTTCATTCTGCATTCTTTCTTCACTTGTTGAAGTAAGTTGTGTAACGGCAATCAAAATCGGTCTTGTGCCGTCAGGCTTGGTTAATCCCTCAATTGCGGCTTTCATCATATCTATAGTGCCTGCTGCGTGAAGATTAGTCATATCAACATCAAGATTTGAAAGAACCGCCATTGATTTTTTAACAGTATTCGGAATATCGTGAAGTTTCAAATCAAGAAAAATCTTATGACCTCTTTTCTTGATTTCACGAACGATTGAAGGGCCTTCGGCATAAAAAAGTTCCATACCGATTTTTACGAAAGGCTTTTCATCAGTAAACTTATCAAGGAACTTAAATGTTTCCTCTGCACTGCTGAAATCGCAGGCAATAATAACATCTTTACCCATTATTCTACCACTCCTATTATATCACTTAATTTTGTTATACCGAGTTTTTCACACTCTGCAGGAAGTGCCTCAATAATTTCTTTGCAGACATAAGGATTTACAAGATTGGCAGCACCTACCTGCACGGCAGTTGCGCCTGCCATCATCATTTCTATAACATCTTTTGCAGTTGAAACGCCGCCGCAACCCATAACAGGAATATTGCAGGCTTGGGCAACCTGATAAACCATTCTGACTGCAACAGGAAAAACGGCATTGCCGCTGAAACCGCCCATCGTATTGGCCAAAACCGGTTTTCTTTTATTAAGGTCAATTCTCATACCGAGCATTGTATTGATAAGGCAAATACCGTCTGCACCTGCATCTTCACACGCTTTTGCAATTGAAACGATATCTGTAACATTCGGTGTAAGTTTTATAACAACAGGCTTTGTTGTAACGGCTTTAACTGCTCTTGTAACTTCTGCCGCACAAGCAGGATCTGTGCCGAAACTCATTCCGCCGCCGTGCACATTCGGGCAGGATACATTTACCTCCAAAATACCTACCTGCTCTTCTTTATCAAGCAGACTGCACGTATATACGTAATCATCAACGGAAAAGCCGCTGGCATTTGCAATAACCTTTTTACTGAAATACGCTTTCATTTCAGGCAGTTCGTGTTCAATAACGTGATGAACACCGTTATTCTGAAGTCCGACCGAATTAATCATACCCTCTTTACATTCTGCAATACGGGGTGTAGGGTTACCGAAGCGTGCATCTTTCGTTGTGCCCTTGAATGAAAAGGAACCAAGAATATTGATATCGTAAAAATCCTTGTATTCTTTACCGTAGCCGAACGTTCCGCTGGCAGGAACAACAGGATTATCCATCTGCATACCACAGAAATTCACAGATAAATCTACCATATTATTTCCTCCCTTTCAAGAACGGGTCCGTCTTTGCAGATACGTTTATTACCATACTTTGTTTTGCATGAACAGCCCATACAAGCGCCGAAACCGCATCCCATACGTTCTTCAAAACTATACTGACCCGATGTTTTTGCAACTGATTCAATGGCTTTGAACATCGGCATCGGACCGCAGGTATAAAAATAGTCATAATCATCAGGCATGGCATCTGTTACAAAGCCTTTTACGCCGTAACTGCCGTCAGCCGTGGCAACAATAACATCTGCGCCGAGCGCTTTGAATTTGTCTTCATAAAAAACTTCCGATTCAGTATTGAAACCAAGAATTACAACAGGTTTCTGACCGTCTGCAATCAGTTTTTTTGTAAGATTATACATTGGCGGAACGCCGACACCGCCGCCGATAACGAGCGGTGCCTTTGATTTTGAAATATCAAATCCGTTTCCAAGACCCGTTAAGCAGTCAAGGGTTTCACCTGACTGCATTTTACTGAGCAGTTCCGTGCCCTCTCCGACTGTTTTATAAATAATTGTTATTGTTTCATCATCATAATCGCAAACGGAAATCGGACGTCTTAAAAACTTACCCGAAACCTGAATGTTAATAAACTGCCCGGGTGCAGTGATATACTGAGTATCACCTGAGAGCACCATTTCAAAAACATTTGCCGTAAGCGGCTTATTGGAAACAATTTTATAAATATTCTGTTTATACATAATCTACTCCGCATCTATTGTTGATACACCGAGTGTAATTTCTTCAAGAACATCAAGAAGAACCTTAACCGTATCAAGTGAGGTAAACATTGTAACATTATTTTCAACTGCAGCACGGCGGATTTCAGAACCGTCTGAATGACTGTCGCCGTGACTGATGTCAATCGTATTTATGACATAAGCGATATGACCCTGACGAAGTGCCATCAGAATTTCATCACTGTCATCCACAGTTAGTTTTGCACGGACTCTTGTTCTTATACCGTGCTGTTTAAGGAATTTGGCAGTGCCCTCTGTTGCTTCAATATTGAAGCCCAAATCATAAAAACGTTTAATTAAAGGCAATGCCGTTGGCTTGTCATTATCAGCAATCGTAACAAGCACAGTGCCGTAATTGGAAACATTGAGACCGCTTGCCTGAATAGCCTTGTAAAGTGCTCTTGTAAATGATTTATCATAACCGATAGCCTCACCCGTTGATTTCATTTCAGGTGAAAGATACGTATCCATTCCCTTTAATTTTGAGAATGAAAATGCAGGTGCTTTAACGTACCATCTGTTCTTTTCTTTCGGATAAACCTCTGTTATTCCCTGCTCTGTCAGAGAATGGCCGAGAATTACCTGTGTTGCAATATGAGCCATAGGCACGCTTGTTGCTTTTGACAAAAACGGTACTGTTCTTGAAGAACGAGGATTAACCTCAATAACAAAAACATCATCGTTTGTATCAGCAATAAACTGAATATTGTAAAGACCTATTATACCGATTGCTTTGCCGAGTTTAACTGTATAATCAATGATTTTCTTTTTAACATCGTCGCTAACGCTGAAGGTAGGGTAAACCGAAATAGAGTCACCGCTGTGAACACCCGTTCTTTCAACGTGCTCCATTATACCAGGAATAAAGACATTTTCGCCGTCACATATTGCGTCAACTTCGAGTTCTTTACCCATAATATATTTATCTACAAGAACAGGCTGTTCGGTATTGACCTCAACTGCTGTCTGAAGATAATGACGAAGGCTTTCTTCATCAGCAACAATCTGCATTGCACGGCCGCCGAGAACGAAACTCGGGCGGACAAGAACAGGATATCCGATACTTTCGGCAACACGCACGCCCTCTTCAATATCGGTCACGGCAAGACCTTTTGGCTGAGGTATGCCGAGTTCATTCATAACCTTTTCAAATGAATCTCTGTTTTCAGCCTTATCAATTGCCTTAACATCCGTACCGATAATCGGCACACCGAGTGCATCAAGCGGCGGGGCAAGATTTATTGCAGTCTGACCGCCGAGCGATACAACAATACCGAGCGGATTTTCAAGTTCTATAATATTCATTACATCTTCAACTGTAAGCGGTTCAAAATACAGTTTGTCCGAAGTTGTATAGTCTGTTGAAACTGTTTCGGGGTTATTATTGATAATAATAGCCTCATAACCTGCATCACGAATTGACCAGATTGCGTGAACGGTTGAATAGTCAAATTCAACACCCTGACCGATTCTGATAGGACCCGAACCGAGAACAATAATTTTCTTTTTATCTGATACTATGCTTTCGTTTTCTTCTTCATAGGTTGAATAGAAATAAGGCACATAGGAATCAAACTCGGATGCACAGGTATCAATCATTTTATAGACAGGGAATATTTTATTTTCTTTTCGAAGATTAAAAATATCTGCCTCTGTTTTGCCCCAGCACATACCGATAAATTTATCTGAAACGCCCATTTTTTTAGCGTCCTTAAGTGTTTCAGCATCATCAATATTTGCTTTAAGTGTTTTTTCAAATTCAACTATATTCTTAATTTTTTCAATGAAGAACATATCTATCTTTGTAGCATTATAGATATGAATTAAATCTACATTCAGCCTGATTAACTGAGCAATGGCATATATTCTGTCATCGGTGCCTATTCTGATATAATCCAGCAGTTCGTCGGAAGTATAATCATCAAACTTTCTCATATAAAGGTGGCAAACGCCTGTTTCAAGCGAACGGACTGCCTTTAAAAGACTTTCTTCAATTGTTCTGCCGATTGCCATAACTTCGCCCGTTGCTTTCATCTGCGTATTAAGGCTGTTATTTGCATCTGCGAATTTATCAAACGGAAAACGTGCAATTTTGGAAACTACATAGTCAAGAGTAGGCTCAAAAGAAGCAGGTGTGTTTGCAATCTGGATTTCATCAAGGTGCATACCGACTGCAATTTTAGCGGAAACTCTTGCAATAGGATAGCCTGACGCTTTTGACGCAAGCGCAGATGAACGTGATACACGTGGATTTACCTCAATGAGATAATACTGGAATGAGTGCGGATCAAGTGCAAACTGAACATTACAGCCACCCTCTATTTCAAGTTCACGGATAATGCGCAGTGCAGAATCACGAAGCATATGATATTCTTTGTTGGTAAGAGTCTGCGACGGGCAGACAACGATTGAGTCGCCTGTGTGAATACCTACAGGGTCGATATTTTCCATATTACAGATTGTGATTGCCGTATCATTGGCATCACGCATTACTTCGTATTCGATTTCCTTGTAACCCTTTATACTCTTTTCAACAAGAACCTGATGAACAGGTGAAAGTGCAAGTGCATTTTTGAGCATTAAACGGCATTCTTCTTCATTATCGGCAAAGCCGCCGCCTGTTCCGCCGAGTGTGAAAGCAGGCCTTAAAACAACGGGATAACCGATTTCCTTTGCGATACGCAGACCGTCTTCAAGGTCATTGCAGATATCTGACGGAAGAACAGGCTCGCCGAGTTTTTCGCAAAGATCTTTAAACAGTTCCCTGTCCTCTGCTCTTTCAATTGCTTCAAATCGTGTGCCGAGAATTTCAACGTCACATTCTTCAAGAACACCTTTTTTAGCAAGTTGAACTGCAAGGTTAAGGCCTGTCTGTCCGCCGAGTGACGGAAGAATAGCGTCAGGTCTTTCGTGACGAATAATTCTTGCAACGTATTCAAGATTCAAAGGCTCCATATAAACCTTATCGGCAATATCGGTATCAGTCATAATTGTTGCAGGGTTTGAGTTAATCAAAACAACCTCATAGCCCTCTTCACGAAGAGAAAGACACGCCTGTGTACCCGAATAGTCAAATTCGGCAGCCTGTCCGATTACAATAGGACCTGAACCGATAACAAGTATTTTATGTATATCTGTGCGCTTAGGCATTTTATTCCTCTCCCTTCTGCATTAATGAAATAAACTTATCAAAAAGATATGCACTGTCCTGCGGACCCGGCGCGCTTTCAGGGTGATACTGAACAGAAAAGATTTTCTTTTCCATACACTCCACACCCTCTGCCGTATTATCAAGCAGGTTTTTGTGTGTTAATTCAAGCGGTGTGTCTTTTAAAGAATCAACATCAACTGCATAAGAATGATTTTGAGATGTAATTTCAATTTTGCCTGTTTTCATATTCATAACAGGGTGGTTACCGCCTCTGTGACCGAACTTCATTTTGAAAGTTTTTGCACCGAGCGCAAGTGAAATCATCTGATGACCGAGACAGATACCGAAAATCGGCAGTTTGCCGTTCAGTTCTTTAACAACCTCAATTACAGGCTGAACATCTTCGGGGTTGCCGGGACCGTTTGAAAGAAACAGTCCGTCAGGATTCATTTTCATAATTTCATCTGCCGTTGTATTATAAGGCACAACCGTAACATTGCAGCCTTTTTCATTCAGTTTGCGAACAATATTCAGTTTAATGCCGCAGTCTATTGCAACAACATCATATTTATGGTTAGGTGTTCTTGAATACCAGCGCTTTTTACAACTGACACGGCTTACCATATCATTCGGAATTACATATTCGCGAACTTTTTTAACAGCCTCTTCAAGCGGTACATCGGCATTGCAAATCATAACTTTCTGGCTGCCCTCGTCACGAATAATTCTTGTTATTTTTCTTGTATCCACGCCGCTGATTGCAGGAATATCATATTCAACAAGAACCTCGCTGAGTGTTTTGGTATAACGGAAGTTTGACGGCAAATCGTTATACTCCCTTACAATAAGACCGCCCATTGTGGGCACTCTTGTTTCATAATCTTCATCAGTCATTCCGTAATTTCCGATAAGCGGATAGGTCATACAAACCATCTGGTCTGTATACGACGGGTCTGAAATAATTTCCTGATAGCCTGCCATAGATGTGTTGAACACAATTTCATTTATGGCTTCTTTATCAGCACCAAAGCCCCAGCCGTAAAATTCCATTCCGTTTTCAAGAACGATTTTTCTGTTAAATGGCTTCATAAACAATCTCTCCTCTCAATATAGTTAAAAGGTTTTCGCCTTTCAGTTTCCATCCTTCAAATGGTGTTGCTTTTCCCATAGACACAAAATCATCGGGATTTACAATCCATTCTTTATCAGGGTTAAATGCACACAAATCTGCCGTTTCGCCGACCTCGATTTTTCCTCCGTCAATGCCAAAAATCTCTCTCGGGCGGACACTCATCATATCCACAAGTTTTTCAAGAGATATAACGCCCGTCTCAACAAGTTTTGTATAAAGAACAGAGAAAGCAGTTTCGAGACCGACTACGCCCATTGCGCTTTTGGCAAGTCCCCTCGCCTTTTCATCTGCACTGTGCGGAGCATGGTCGGTAGCAATAACGTCAATCGTATCGTCCTTAACGCCCTCAATCAGCGCATGCATATCTTCTTTTGAACGCAGAGGAGGATTCATTTTAAATCTGCCGTCCTCCTGCAAATCCATATCACACATAGTCAGATAATGAGGACCTGTTTCACACGTTACATTAACGCCCCTTGCTTTTGCTTTGCGAATAATATCCACACTCTCTTTTGTTGAAATATGGCATACGTGATACTGACAACCTGTCTCTTCTGCCAGTCTGCAGTCACGCTCAATCTGAGCCCACTCGCTCTCACTGCAAATACCTTTGTGATTATGGGCTTTACAGTACTCGCCATCGTGAATATAACCGCCGTGAAGCAAATCGTTTACCTCACAATGTGCCGAAATAACTGCACCGAGAGAGGCGCAGTTCTGCATAGCCTCTTTCATAAGTTCTTCAGACTGCACGCCGCAGCCGTCGTCGGAAAAACCGATTACGCTGTCTTTAAGTGAAGCAAAATCGACGCATTCGCCGCAACCTTTTCTGCCTTTCGTAATTGTACCGAAAGGAAAAACGTCAATAACGGCATCTTTTTCAATAATATCAGTCTGAACCTTCAGGTTCTCGGCATTATCGGGTGCAGGGTCAAGATTCGGCATCGGGCAAACGGCAGTATAACCTGCCTTTGCACCTGCCATTGTGCCTGTTTTTATGGTTTCTTTATAAGAAAAACCGGGCTGTCGCAAATGCACATGCACATCTACAAAACCCGGAAATAAAAAATATTTATCCATAAAATCAAAAACACGATCTGCCCCATCACAAGAAATGGAGATACCAAGGGAATGTATTTTAGAGTTCTTTATAAGAACATCAGACTTTTCAAATTTCCCACCCTTATACACTCGGGCATTCTTAATAAGCAAAGTCATAAGAAATACCAACCTTTCGTTATCTCACCTATTATATATGAAACAATCTTTTAAGTCAATTACAAATTGATTACAAAGATTAGAATTTTCTTGATTATAAAGAAAAACTTTTATACACTATAGACAAATTAATTCTGAGGTGATAAATATTAAATTGACTGTAATCGGAGGCGGCGGAGTACGTTCCATGTTTCTTGCAAAGAGCATTGCTCAAAAAGCAAGTAAATTAAAAATAGACAAACTTGTATTTATGGATAATGATGAAAAAAAACTGAACATATACGGCAGAATGGCAAAAAAAGTTTCATTGCTCTTATGCCCTGAACTTGAATTTAAACTTACTGCTGACGCTCAGGATGCGATAACAGACGCTGACTATGTAATAACCACAATCAGAGTCGGCGGTGATGATATGCGTGTACGTGACGAACGCATTGCACTTGACTGCGGTGTACTCGGTCAGGAAACGACAGGTGCGGCAGGACTGTCTTTTGCAATGAGAAGTATTTCGGCACTTGCGGAATACTGCGAACTGATAAAGCAATATGCAAAGCCCGGCTGTAAAGTGTTTAATTTCACAAATCCAGCCGGTGTTGTAAGTCAGACACTGCGTGATATGGGATATGATTTTACATACGGTATATGCGATGCACCGAGCGGTATGCTGAGAACTTTTGAAAAATTATACAATGCACCTGAGGGCTCTGCCAAAGGCAAAATTTACGGGTTAAATCACCTGTCATATTTCAAGTCAATCACAATGAACGGCAGAGAAATTCTTAACGAACTGATTGAAAATGAGCAGGCATATACTGATACGGATATGAGATATTTTGAAAAGGATTTGCTTAAATCAAGAAATTCAATTTTGAACGAATATCTTTACTATTTCTACTACCGTGAAGAGGCTGTGGAAAATATTTTAATGGCAGGCAAAACTAGAGGCGAGCAAATTTGCGAAATCAACAAAGAAATGACAAAAGCACTTGAAAACATTGATATTGAAAATGATTTTGACACTGCACTTAAAACCTTTGAACACTGGTACGGCATCAGAGAAGCCAATTATATGGCAAGCGAAACAGGAGTTCGCCGCACACAACCATGGTATTTTGATATTTACGAAAAAGATGCAGGCGGTTATGCAGGTGTTGCGCTGAAATATATTGAAATCATGCAGACCGGCTCAACTGACGATATGATTTTATGTGTTCCCAACAACGGTGCCATTGACGGACTTCTGCCAAATGATGTTGTTGAAATCACCTGCACAATAGACAAAGACGGTGCGCACCCGCATCATTTTGGAAAAGTTGACGAACAAAACTTGGAACTTATCAGAAGGGTTAAAATTTACGAACGACTTTCAAGCGAGGCAATAAGAACAAAATCAAAGCAAAAAGCAATTGAAGCGCTGACACTTCATCCGCTTGTAAACAGTTACAGCCTTGCAAAAAAAATTGCAGAACAATATTTTGAACTGAACAAAGAATATACGGGAGAGTGGAATTAATGGCATTTATAGCAGGCGCTGGCGCAACAAATATTGACCTTTTATACGAAAATATGCCCAAAATACCCGATGTGGGAGAAGAGGTCTACACAAACAGTTTTTCTTTACAACTCGGAGGTGGATTACCGGCAACACTGATAAATCTTGGCAGGCTCGGAATTGATGCAAGAATTGCAACGGAACTCGGTAATGATATGTTTTCGGTATTTGCCAAAGAACAGTTTGAAAAGAACAATGTTTCACCGACAAATCTTTACAGCGGAAATGATATTCCGCTGAATATTACTTCGGCAATCATTCTGAAAAATGACAGAAGTTTTATCACTTACGGCAAAGGTACAATAGACCCCGATGACAAAGCAAAAGAAGAATTTTACAGCATTGCAAAAGGGGCTAAAATATGCCTTATGGCGCCCGGCGGCTTTTTGGAGGTTTACAAAAAACTAAAAAGTGAAGGCACAATTATGGTGCTTGATATGGGCTGGGACGATGGTTTAACGTTTGAAAAATACAGTGAGTTATTATCCATTGCAGATTACTATACACCTAATCAGAAAGAAGCATTAAAAATTACAGGCTGTAATAATGCGAAAGATGCCGCATATGCTCTGAAAAAATACTTTGACAAGGTTGTTGTTAAGGTTGACAAAGACGGCTGCATCGGTATTGACGGAGATGAATATTTCTTCTGCCCAAGTCTTGAGCAATACAAAAATGTTGACAGCACAGGCGCCGGCGATGCATTCCTTGCAGGATTTACATACGGTCTTTTTCACGATTACAGGCTGAAGGACTGCATAGAATTCGGCAACATTACGGGCGGCAAGGCAGTAACCGCCGTCGGTGCATTATCCGCATATGTAAACGAAAAAGAATTATTGGAAATAAAAAATAAGATTTAATAACGGCAGCAAAAAACACCATTCTTTTAAAATTGAATGGTGTTTTTTGCGCTATTTTAAACCTTTGCGGCGTTTTTCGAGAAGTTCTGAAATTTTATATTTTTTGCGGAACTCCTTATTACTGTCTTTCCAGTAATCAAACGACGGGTCATTTCGTCTGTCAATAAGAACAGAACCGTATTCGTCTGCAATATAATCACATAAATACGCAGTGGTTTTTGTTGCTCCGAAATAATTTAGATGATCACCGCCGTCACGGTAATCCTTTTTTATATCAAGTTGAAGCACATCAAACATAAGATTGAAATCTATAAATTTCAAACCGTTTTCATCTGCATAAGCCTGAACAGCATTATGTCTTGCATAAGTCCATGAATTCTGCGTAGGCATTTCAACAAGTAATACTTTTATGTCTTTCTCATTACAAATTTTAATAATTTTATTAAGATAATTTATGTCATTATCGGGAACAGGTTCAAAAATATCTGTCACAGCCATATTTTTATTTTCTTCTGCCGGATTAACACTGTCATTGAAATTATAACCGTGATCGCAGGTTTTGAACTCCTCACCTTTAAACGGATTTTCGGGCTTTCCGAATTTGAATTTTTTCCATTTATCGTGAAAAGTAAAAATACTGAAACGAGACTGAATGATATCATCAAATCTGTCAGAATCAAAATTGCTGAAAAATGCACTCACCTTTGATTTCAGTTTAGAAAACTTTTTTTCCGTCGGCTTATTCATATCAAATTCAGGTGCATTTTCATAAAGCATATCGGTTTCAATTATCAAAATCTTCGGCGACTGCGTTTTTAGCAGTTCTTTAACAAAACCGTAAGATTCAAGCGTTGTCTGATGAGGGCTTGAAATGACTGTGCTTGTATAGCCGTAATTCTCAAATACCTGCATAGGCACAAACGCCGAATACAAATCACTGCTGCCGACAGCAGCAACATCAATACTTTTCTCAGGTTCAGACAAAAAACTGTAAGCCTTTGAATATTGATTTTTATATGTTAAAGCATTCATTTTTGAAAACGAGCCAAGTGAAAATACCTCAAGTATTAAAGCGAGCACGAGTACAAAAGAAAACACCTTAACAACGCATTTTATATCGTTTTTAGTTAAAAATTTTGTTTTTTCTTTTTCCATATATCTCCTAAAATATCTCTTTGCCTAAAAATTAGCATAAATTAAATCCTGCACACCGTAATTTATTCCGTAAGCACCGATAAATATAATAAGAAGAATAAACAGCATCAGAAGAATAAAACGAACAGGAAATTTCAGGCTCATAATCTTTTCCCGAATACTGATGTCTTTTTCATTAATAACGCCGACAATGAAAATTACAAATGTTCCGAGAACTATAATCATATAATCCTTCAAATCAAGCCCAAGTCCGTTGTCTGCACCGATTTTGAGTACGGAAAAATCCTGATTCAAAATGATTTTCTTTACCATATAAATCACTCTGCGCAGACCGTCTGCCCTAAAAATCAGCATACCCAAATTTACGATTACAAATGTTCTCAGCATCTGAAATACGCCGAAAACCTTTGATTTTCTGTTTATCTTTACCGCTTTGCAGAATTTATCCGACAAAGGTTCAAAAAACAGACCGAGCATCATAAGCACATAGTAATAAAGTCCGTAAACAATATATCTTATTCCCGAACCGTGCCAGAAACCGTTTGCAAACCAAACAAAAAACAAAGCAACGGCAGTAGGTATAAGATTGGCATAATAAGGATTAAATTTTTTTCTTGCTGTTTTTGTAAGAGCCATAAACGGCTTTGAAAGCGAAATCGGATAAAATATGTAATCGCGAAGCCAAGAGCCAAGACTGATATGCCATCTTTGCCAGAATTCATTAATGCTTTTGGCAAAAAACGGACGGTTAAAGTTTTCAGGCATTTTAATGCCCATCATTTCACCGAGACCGCAGACGATATCCATAACACCCGAAAATTCACAGTAAAGCTGCAGTGTATAAAACAAAGTTGCAATAATAATGATTGTACCGCCGTGATTTTCAGGATGATTATAGACTGCATTTACAAGAATTGCCGCACGGTCTGCAACGACAACCTTTTTGAAAATACCCCAAAACACCCGCCATACGCCGCGTACAAATGTATCATAATCAAACTTTTTACCTTCAATAAGTTGTGTACCAAGTTGATCGAATCTTGCAACAGGACCTTCAACTACAGTGAGCATAAATGAAAGATAAAGAGCAGTTTTAAAAGGATTTTTACATGCTTCAAATCTTCCGCGGTAAATATCGGTAATATAACTTACAGCCTGCAATGTATAAAATGAAATTCCCATAGGCTGAATAATATTCAGTTTATGAAGATTTGTATTGAAAACGGCATTTACACTGTGTGCAAAAAAGCCTGAATATTTTGATGCAAAAAGAATGCCGAGATTAACAAGAACGCCAAGCATTAAAACTGCCATTTTGTAGTTCTTATACTTATTTTTCAGCACTTTTCTTTCGGGTATGGCAAGCCCTTTTTTCTTTGCTTTAAAATCATCATTCAGTTTTTGCAGGGCGAGACCTATCGCCCAAATAATAACCGATGACAAAACAAGGAAAAAAATATGACCTTTTACGGCGATTGTATAAAAAGCAAATGAGCCTGCAAGAAGTACGCACCATTTGAATTTCTGAGGTATTACGGAATAAAACAGATACGTTATTCCGAAATAAATAATAAAGAATGCAAAAGAGGTATAACTCATTTATCAGTCCTCTTCGGCAAGTCTTTCTATCATAGCCCAGATAGCGGCAGGAGTTTCAAAATTTTCGGGAACAATATCAACCGCAGTAATATCAACTGCAAATTCGTCAGAAAGTTCTGCAACAAGCGAAATCATTGCAAGGCTGTCAAAAATCTTGTCATCAATCAATCTTGTGTCTGCATTAAAAGCGACACCCGGTTTTAAATTTTCCAAAATTTCAATAAGTTTTTCCATTTTCAGTTCTCCTTAATTAATGTTTTTAAATTTTTTCTGTCTGTTTTTCCGTTTTGATTATGAGGCATCTGCCTCAATTTAACAAATTTATCGGGCATAAAATATTGCGGAAGTTTTGAAGAAATACATTCTCTTACCATACTGTCCTCAATCTTTCTGCCGCAGTAAAACAAAATGATTTTATCATTGTCACTGTCAAATACACAGGCATTTTCCTCTATATTTTCAAGCGAACTTACTACCGTTTCGATTTCACCGAGTTCAATTCTGTAACCCGAGCGCTTAATCTGAAAATCTTTTCTGGTGATATACATTATCTCACCAAACTCATTTTCACGGACAAGATCACCTGTTTTATAAACAAGTTCGGGATAAGATGAATTCAGCGGATTCTGAACAAAAGCCTCGGCAGTTTTTCCGGGATTATTATAATATCCGTTTGCAAGAAAAGAACCGCGGACATAAAGTTCGCCCTCCTCGCCGACCTTTGCAGGTTCGCCTTTATCATTAACAATCACAACATCGCAGTTATCACAATGTGTACCGATCGGAAGCGGTTCATCATCGGAAAATTTTCTGTTAACAACATAATATGTACATATATCCGTTGTTTCGGTAGGACCGAAAAGATTTGCATAAGTAATATTGCTGTCAAGATTATTTATCCAATAATTAAGTTGTTTTGTAGGCATAACCTCGCCTGCAAACAAAACTGATTTAAGATACTGCGGTTTTGCAAATTTAAACAATTTCAGATTTGCAACAATTGATATTGCCGACGGCACCCAATAAATTGTATTAACTTTATTATCATTAAGAAATTCAATCAGTTTAATCGGGAATGAAAAATAAGATTTCGGAATAATAACAAGTTGAGCACCGGTTCGTATTGTTGAATAAATATCAGTAACCGACATTGAAAAATAAAACGGAGTCTGGTTGCCGAAAATGGTTTCGCTTGTAATATTAAATGTTTTGCTTGACCATTCAGAGTAAGCAATCACCGCTTTATGGCTGACGACTGCGCCTTTAGGCACACCCGTTGAGCCTGATGTGTAAAGTGCATAAACGGGATCAGTATCAATCTGAGCGTTTCTTATTTTTGCAAGCAGTTCATCATCAATTTGAGTTTCCGACAAAGCATTTATATCAAAAGCCTGTCCGTCAAAATCGAGTGCATTTGCCGTTTCCATATGCTCACTGTCAGTAACAACGGCAACAGGTTTAAGTGTTTCAAAAATTGTATTAATTCTCGGTGACGGCATCTCACTGTCAATCACAACATAAAAATTACCGCTGTATACAATGCCGAACATTGCCGTAAGTACGTTAACGCTCTTATCAAGATAAATTGCAACAGGTCTGTTTTTAGTGCCGATTAATGCCAGAGCGGTACCGACTGCTTTGGAACTGCAAAGCAACTGACCGTAAGTCAATGAATTTTGAACATCCTTAAAGGCGGTTTTATCTTTAAACAGAATGCCGTTTTGCTCAATAAATTCAAGAATATTTTTCATTAAAACATAACTCCTCAGAACTGTATTACTTATATTAATACACCGCTATATATAGTAACACATCCACAATAGCAAGTCAACATATAAACGATATAGAATTTATTAAGTTTTAATTAAGAAAGTTTAAAAAAATATTAAAGTATATTACATAAAGACACAAAAAGCAGGCTGATTTATTCAGCCTGCCGCGCAATTATTTTTCAAACGGATATACAAGTTTCATCTGACGCCTGCATTCATCCATAATTTTCATACAGTTTTCAGTAGCCTCAAAAGGAATATAAGCAGACTCTGTTCTGCCCTTCCGAATTTCATCAGCGGCTCTTGTAAATTCCGTCAAATAATCGGTTTTGCCATTAAATATCTGTTTGCCTTTACCGTTTTTCAACACTGCTTTTGACGCCATATGAAAGAATGACGGCAAAATAATTTTTCCCTCTGTTCCTTTAATAATACAATTTTCTTTTAAACGGCAGAGCGACATATTAAGCGTGCACTTAAAGCCGTTATACTGCAAAATGACAGTTTCACTTAAATCAATACCGTTTTTGATTTTACCGTTACAAGTGATTTTTTCAGGCATTCCGAAAAGATTATAGCAATATGTTATCGGATAAATGCCCACATCAAGAAGAGCACCGCCTGCTGTTTCGGGCATTAAAACTCGTGAGGTTTTCGGCATGAGAATTCCCGGGAACATATAATTGATTTCAACATCTTTAATCCCGCCGATTTCCTTATTCCGCACCCATTTTTTAACCGTAAGAGCCACATCGGAAAACCATGTCCACATAGCCTCGCAGAAGTAAACATTTTCGTTTTTTGCTGTTTCTATAAGCGTTTTAACATCATCAATGCACACACCTACAGGCTTTTCACAAAGAACAGGCTTACCCATTTTCATCGCCGAAATGGCATAATCAACATGAGCTGTGTGAGGTGTTGCAATATAAACGCCGTCAACATTTTCCCTATTCACCGCCAATTCAAAATCATTATAAAAACAAGCATTGTATTTATCTGCAAACGCTTTGCCTTTACTCACATTTCGGCTGAAAACCGAAGTAATAATATGATTTCCATGTATTATATCACTTGCTGTTGAATTTGCAATGCTGCCGCTGCCGATATACGCCCATCTGAATTTTTCCATAATATGATGCTCCTAATTTACTATTAATTACATAATATCATATTTAAAAACATATGTAAACAAAAAAGGGTCGATGAAGGCATCGACCCCTAATTACAACCGTATTATTTAATTAATTCACATCAAATCTGTAATCATATCGGCAAATTCTGTTGGATTTTCAACTGTAAGACCGCTGATAAGGCGAGCACCTGTATAAAGCAATTTTGAATACTTTTCAAGCTTTTCTTTATCGTTTGCAAAAAGTTCAAACAGTTTTTCTGCAATCTTATGATTTGAGTTGATTTCAAGCACAAGTTGTGCCTTCATACCGCCGTCTGCACCCGGCATCTGGCTTAAAACTCTTGCCATTTCAAGTGAAACATAACCTTCGGCAGAAAGCGAAACTGCATGATTGCCGACTGCATTTGAGAATTTAACGGCTGATACTTCGTCGCCGAGATAAGACTTGATTTCGTCAAGCATTTCTTTAGCATTCTCGTTCTTTTCGTCAAGTGCCTTTTTATCTTCTTCACTGTCAAGATTCAAATCATCTTTACAGATGTTTGCAAAGTGCTTTCCGTCATATTCCATAAGCATCTGAATTGCAAATTCATCTACATCATCGGTAAAACAAAGCACATCATAACCCTTTGAAATAACTGCCTCTGTCTGCGGAAGAAGAGCAATTTTTTCGGCAGATGCACCGCAGGCATAGTAAATCGTATCCTGGTTTTCAGCCATAGCCTCGGTGTATTCCTTAAGTGTGAGGTACTTGCCTTCTTTAACTGATTTAAACAGAATAAGATCTTTTAATCCGTCTTTATCAGCGCCGTAATTTGCATAAACGCCCCATTTTAACTGAATGCCGAAAGTTTCAAAGAATTTTTCAAACTTTTCTCTGTCATTATTAAGAAGTTTTTTAAGTTCGTTTTTAATCTTTTTATCAATAGCCTTAGCAATAATTTTAACCTGATAATCCTGCTGAAGAGTTTCACGGCTGATATTGAGCGTTAAATCTGCAGAATCAACAATACCCTTTACAAAACTAAAGTAATCGGGCAGCAAATCACTGCACTTATCCATAATCATAACGCCGTTTGTATATAACTGAAGTCCCTTTTCATATTCCTTTGAATAGAAATCATAGGGTGCTTTTGACGGAATGTAGATAAGTGAATCAAAGGTAGCCTGTCCCTCTGTTTTAAACGGGATATAAAGAAGCGGATTTTCATAATCCATAAACTTATTTTTATAGAATTCGTTATAATCGTCTTCTGTAAGTTCACTCTTGCTCTTGCGCCAAATCGGTATCATTGAGTTGAGTGTATCTACTGTAAATTCCTGCTTATACTCGCCCTCTTTTTCCTCATCGGGCACAGTATGAGTCATTTCCATTGTAATGGGATAGCGGATATAATCACTGTACTTCTTAACAAGATCGGACATAGTATATTCTTCAAGATAGGTGCTGTAATCCTCGTTTTCCGTATCTTCTTTGATGTAAAGTGTAATTACAGTACCTGCACTGTCTTTCTCACATTCTTCAATTGTATAGCCGTCAGCACCTTCTGATACCCATTTATTAGCAGTTTCTGCTCCGAAAGCCTTTGAAACAACCTCAACCTTTGATGCAACCATAAAGGAAGAATAAAAACCGACGCCGAACTGACCGATAACCTCAATATCATTATCCTTGGCATCTTCATTTTCATTTTTAAAATTAAGCGAACCTGATTTAGCAATCGTACCAAGATTGGATTCAAGTTCTTCGGCAGTCATACCGATACCGTTATCTTCAATCGTGATTGTGCGGTTTTCTTTATCGGTTGAAATTTCAATTTTAAAATCTGATTTTGACAAGCCGACACTATCATCGGTAAGCGACTTAAAATAAAGTTTGTCAATAGCGTCAGACGCATTTGAAATAAGTTCTCTTATAAAGATTTCCTTGTTGGTATAAATGGAATTAATCATCATATCAAGGAGTTTTTTAGATTCTGCTTTAAATTGTTTCTTTCTCATAAAAATCACCTTTCCAATCGTTCATTTTAGAATTAGCACTCTTTAATCCCGAGTGCTAATTACTATTATAGCCTTTATTTACCATTTGTCAACACCGTAAAAGTTAAATATTTTTTAACAAAAAACGGGCGGAACATTCCGCCCATAAATACTGCTACATATACTTTTTGATTTCATCAACCATATCGAGTTTTTCCCAGGAAACACCGAGGTCTTCCCTGCCCATATGACCGTATGCTGCGACATTTTTATAGATAGGCTTTCTTAAATCAAGCCTGTCAATAATTGCAGATGGTCTTAAATCAAACACTTTATTGATAATTTCAGTGATTTCTTCATCAGATTTTTTACCTGTTCCGAAAGTGTCAACCATAACGGAAACAGGCTTTGCAACGCCGATTGCATATGCAAGTTCAACTTCGCACTTATCTGCAAGACCAGCGCCGACAATATTTTTTGCAACCCAGCGTGATGCATAAGCCGCACTTCTGTCCACCTTAGTAGGGTCTTTGCCGCTGAAAGCACCGCCGCCGTGACGTGCGTAACCGCCATATGTATCAACAATAATCTTTCTGCCTGTCAAGCCACTGTCACCCTGAGGTCCGCCGATAACAAATCTGCCTGTCGGGTTTACATAAAATACTGTATCTTCATCCATCAAATCAGCAGGAATTGTAGTTTTAATAACCTTTTCTATAATATCATTGCGAAGAGTTTCAAGTTTAACTTCTGCACTGTGCTGGCTTGAAACAACAACAGCAGTTACTTTAACGGGCTTACCGTCATCATATTCAACAGTTACCTGCGTTTTGCCGTCCGCATAAAGATAAGGCAGTGAACCGTTTTCACGTACTTCGGTAAGTTTAACGGCAAGTTTATGTGCAAGACTTATCGGCATTGGCATAAGTTCATCGGTTTCATTGCAGGCATAGCCGAACATCATACCCTGATCGCCTGCACCGTTAAGATTATATTCATCGTCCTGTGCATTTTTAAGTTCAAGTGATTTATCAACACCCATAGCGATATCAGTGCTCTGCTTATCAAGTGCTACAAGAACGGCACAGGTATTGCCGTCAAAACCCTTTGCGCCGTCATCATAACCGATTTCACAAACAGTTTTGCGCACAATTGACGGAATATCAACCTGAGCGTTTGAAGTAATTTCACCCATAACAAGAACCTGTCCCGTAGTGCAGGTTGTTTCGCAGGCAACTCGGCTCATAGGGTCCTGTTCAAGCATAGCGTCAAGAATTGCATCTGAAATCTGATCACAGATTTTATCGGGGTGACCTTTTGTAACAGATTCACTTGTAAATAAATGTTTTGCCATAATTTTTCCTCCTTCAGATAAACAAAAAAACACACCCTGCGTGAGTGTGTGTTAAAGATAACTCATCACTCGGCATAACCGCAGGAATTAGCACCTTGCATTAACGCAGGTTGCTGTGGCTTCAACGGGCCAGTCCCTCTGCCACTCTTGATAAGAATATTTATATTGTGAAGATATGATACTCCTATGCGAGCAATTTGTCAACAAAAATCTCAAAAGATATAAGTTAATAAAAAATTTTTATAAAAATTTAATGTTTTTTGTTAAATGTGTTGTAATTTGTTTAGAATTAGTTTATAATATAAATCGTTAAATTTTGTAATTTTGCAAGGAGGATTATCTTATGGCAAAGAAAACCGTGTTTATTACCGGCGGTACCGGTAACATGGGTTGGGCTGCTGTGCAGGAAATGCTTAAAAAGCCTAACGAAATCAACATTAAAATGCTTGCAAGAAAGAGTGCTAAAAATGAAGAAAAATTAAAGCCTCTTATGAGCAAGCCAAACGTAAAGATTGTTTGGGGCGATCTTCTTGATTACGATGCAATTCTTGAAGGCGTAACAGGCTCCGACTATGTTCTTCATGTTGGCGGTATGGTATCACCTACTGCAGACTGGAAGCCTTACAGAACTCAGAAAACAAATATCGGTGCTGCTCAGAATATCTGCAAAGCAGTTCTTTCACAGCCCGATCCTGATGCTGTTAAGGTTTGCTACATAGGTACTGTTGCCGAAACAGGCGGTCGTAACTATCCTATCCACTGGGGACGCTGCGGAGATCCTATCAAAATCTCTATTTATGACCACTACGCAATTTCAAAAACAGTTGCTGAACGCACTTTTGTTGAAAGCGGTATCAAAAACTGGGTTGTAATGCGTCAGTCAGGTATTCTTTATCCAAACATTCTTAAGAATATGGATCCTATTATGTTCCACGTATGTATCAACGGTGTTCTTGAATGGTGTACTGTTGAAGATTCAGGCCGTCTTATGTGCAACCTTGTTACAGAAGATGCTGCCGGCAATCTCGGTTCTGATTTCTGGAATCACTTCTACAACATCGGTTCAGGTAAAGAATACAGAATTTCCAACTACGAATTTGAACAGTTACTTCTCGGCACACTCGGTCTTGCAGGCCCTGAAAAACTCTTTGATCCTAACTGGTTCATCACAAAGAATTTCCACGGTCAGTTCTATGCAGACGGTGACAAACTTGAAAACTTCCTTCACTTCCGTGAAAATCTTCCTGTTCAGGATTATTTCAACAGACTTGCTAATCAGGTTGAATTCTATTTCAAAATACCAAGATATCTTCCTAAGAACCTTGTTGCTGCATGCGCTAAACCGTTTATGAAGAAGATTGCATCTACACCGGGATTCGGCACACTTGACTGGGCTGAAAAGAACGACAAAGTTCGTATGAGCGCTTACTTCGGTTCAAAAGAAGAATGGGAAAAGATTCCTACAAAGTGGGAAGACTTTGAAATCATTAAGTTTGATAAAGACAACAGCGCTGCTGAACAGTTCAAACTTGACCACGGTTATGATGAAAGCAAGCCTGAATCAGAACTTGACATTGAAGATATGAAGGGTGCTGCTAAGTTCCGCGGCGGTGAATGCCTCAGCGATTCAATGACAAAGGGCGATATGGCCACTAAACTTACATGGAAATGCGGTCACTGCGGTGCAGAATTTGAAGCAAGCCCTGCTCTTATTCTTCTCGGCGGTCACTGGTGCCCTGAATGTTATATTCCTCAGAAAGCATGGGATTATGACGCAATCGCTAAAACCAACCCATTCTTTGCTCAGGTTTGGTATCCAAGCCATGATAAAGATGAAAACAACCGTTATGAATTCGATGATTTATTCCACATCGACGGTGTTGCATGGGACGATATTAAGAGATAATCATCTGATATCCGCATAATAATTAAACCTCTGCTGAAAAGCAGAGGTTTTTTGTGTGTAATAACGAAATTATTTTAATTCGGGAGGGTACGGAGGCCCTCCCGAATTAAAGTTGAATTATTGCCAAGAATATTTTTTTAAAATCTGCTTGTGCAGGTATAATCAACTTTTCCGTTATGATAACGATTAAGTGTATAAGTATTACCTTTTTTAGTTACCTTAAGTTCAATATCACCGGGGTCTTCTTGATTTTGAGTATAGAATGTGCAAGTGATATATCCGCCCGAAACTTCCATATAAATTTTAATCGGGAAATCATAATTATTTGTCCATCTGAAGTTCTTGTATTCACCGGAAATAGCAGCATCCCTGCCGAGCGGCACATAAGAAACTTTTTGTGAATGCTGATGACGCTCTCTTATATCAACATCGGCATAAAGGCAGGTATTGAAAATTGTTGACGCAACCTGACAGATGCCGCCGCCGAGTTCCTGCGCCGTGCCGTTAGCACCCGTGAAAACAGTTGCTTTTTTATAACCTCTCTCAGCAGTACGAGGACCAACGATTACATTAAAATCAAATGTTTCACCGGGCATAATAACCGTTCCGTTAATCGCCTCTGATGCAATTCTGAGGTTGGTAGTTCTGTCTGCATTATTGACATATTTTGATGAATATGTTGCAAAAACATATCTGAATTCAGGAACGGAAATATCACCGTACGGACCGTAATAAAAAGTATTTCCTAATTTATAAAACGGACGAACGGTTACAAAATAGGTTTTATCCCGTCTCAAATTTGAAATAGTTTCATCCAAATCATTTATGCCATATGAAATATGCTTATAAACTTCAGACTTGAAATTACGATTATATGAATAGGATATTTCGTAACCGCTTCCGTAAACCGATTTATCAAACCAGACTCTCATTGAACTTGAATTAGCCGGTTTATCAGTCCACACTCTGCCGTTATAGCGAAAATCATTTACACTGCTGCTCCATGCACCGTAAATTCTTCCGTCAGGAGTATCAAGATAAATTCTTACTCTTGCATACATCGGCAAATCTCTGTAATAGCCGTTTATATTGAATGTTATATTTTTTGTTGTTACAGTACCGATATAACTTTTAAAATCAGGATCGGGTGAATACATAACCTGATAACCCGATGCACCTGCCACGCTATGGATTAAGACCTGAGCACTCGGCGAATTATCACTTCTTCTTAACAACACACCTGAATTGTATTTATCTACAAGCGTATATGCAGACAGCGGTTCACTGAGTTCACCGTAAAATCTGCTGCCGTTAATATCTTTATACGCACAAACTGCATATTGATAAACAGAACATGACGGCTGATTGCAGGCATACTGAACAGTATTTATATTTGTAATTGTTGTTTTTAATACATACTTACCGTTTTCAAAGCGGTAAACAGCGTAGCCGTCAGCCTTGTCATTTTTATCCCAACTGATTTTAACCTGTGAAAGTGTACTGTCAATCTGTTTAAGATTACGAACGGCATCCGGCGCAATTATAAAATTTCTGTTTGTTTTACCAAAATAATCGCCGATACCTGTAATTTCAATATTGGCGCGACCAACTTCGGTATTGTTTCTGTAAGCAAGAATGAAATCCCTGTCTTCCTCAAGGTGTTTGCCGTCACAGGAAACAGTAACTTTAGGGCAAAATGCACTGCCTGTATAGTAACCTACGGTATATTCAAGTTCAATAGCAGTTCCGTCATTAATATGCCTTTTCTCCGACTGGTTTTCAGAATAAACCGTCGTCTGTTTATCGGTATTGCTCTCAATTTCAGCAGCATTTACGGAAAACGAAAATGAAAGACAGATTGCAAAAACAACGCAAGCAAAAATAACCGCAATTTTTCTTTTCATTTCAATCCTCATTTCTATACAAAATATATCTATTAATAATATGTAGTATAACACAAATTAATTACCTTGTCCATAATAAGCATTTATTCCGTGTTTGCGCTGATAATGCTTATCCAAAAGATACTGTTCAATTCCTATATTCGAATTGTTGTCAAGAGCCGCTATACGTTCGGTTCTTGATGCCATTTTAGCAACTTCTTCAAGAATCAAAGCATTTTCAACTGCTTTAAACGGAGAACTGCCCCAAGTAAAAGGACCATGCCTGTGAACAAGAACGGCAGGACATTCATCAGGTTTAATACCTCTTTTTTCAAATTCTTCAACAATAACTTTGCCTGTGTTAAGTTCATACTCACCGTTCACTTCATTTTCGGTAAGCCCTCTTGCGCACGGCACTGCGCCGTTTGCAAAATCAGCATGAGTTGTACCGTAAGCATTAATATCTCTGCCTGCCTGTGCCCATGAACACGCCCAACTTGAATGGGTATGAACAATTCCGCCGATATCCTTAAATTCTTTATAAAGTTCAAGGTGAGTTGGTGTGTCGGATGACGGATTAAGCCTGCCTTCAACCTTATTGCCTTTTAAATCCATAACAATCATATCGTCGGCAGTCATTTTATCATACGGCACTCCTGACGGTTTAATGACAAACAGACCCTCTTCCCTGTCAATTCCCGAAACGTTGCCCCACGTAAGAACAACCAGACCATATTGAACCAATTGCAAATTTGCCACAAAAACCTTTTGTTTAAGTTCTTCCAACATAATATATTCTCCGTTTATATGTTCTGCCCGGCAGATTTTTCAACTGCAAGACCGTTTTTATATAATTTCATAAACTCTTTAAATCCAATTGAATCACTTTCATCTGGCATCTCTGTTGTGCTTTTGTATGACGAAAATACATAATCATTCAGATAATCATCCAAACTCAGAGATTTTGTATCTTTTGCATAATTTGCAAGAACTGCAATGCCCCATGCTCCTCCCTCGCCTGCCGTTTCCATAACAGAAACGGGACAGTTCAGCGCACCTGCCAAAAGTTTTTGACCAACATACTTTGTCTTAAACAATCCGCCGTGACCCATCAAACAGTCGATTTTAACATTTTCTTTTTCAAGAATTTCCATACCTATTTTAAGAGTTGCAAATGTAGAATAAATCTGTGCTCTCATAAAGTTTGATAGGCTGAAATCAGCACCCTGTGTTCTGACAAAAAGCGGTCTGCCGTCTTCGGTATGAGAAACAGGCTCACCCGAGAAATAATTATAAGAAACAAGTCCGCCTGCATCAGAACTGCCCTCAAGCGCCTTGTTATAAAGCAAATCATAAATCTGCGGTTTCGTCATATTACTGCCTGCGCTCTGAGCAAATTCAAAGAAAACGTTAACCCAGTAATCAAGGTCGGTACAGCAATTATTACAGTGCACCATTGCAACAGGCTTACCTGTCGGCGTAGTTACCATATCAATTTCTTCATAAACCCTTGAAAGTTGATTTTCGAGCACAACCATTGAAAAAATAGAGGTGCCTGCCGAAACATTGCCTGTTTTGACTGCAATACTGTTTGTGGCAGTCATTCCTGTGCCTGCATCGCCCTCGGGCGGGCACATAACTGCGCTTGCTTTAAGCCTGCCGCTCGGATCAATCAGTCTCGCACCGTCTTCGGTTAAAGCACCTGCCCATTCGCCTGCAATAAGCACTTTCGGCAATATATCCTTAATATTCCAATTGAATTTTTTTACAGTTTCAAGCGAAGAAAACTTTTCGAGCATTTCAGGGTTATAATCATTTATTTTACTGTCTATCGGGAACATACCCGACGCTTCACCAACGCCGACTGCCTTTACACCTGACAAAAGGTAATGAACATAGCCTGCAAGCGTTGTTAAAAAAGCAATATTTTTTGTATGCTCCTCGTCGTTTAAAATTGCCTGATAGAGATGAGAAATACTCCATCTTTGGGGAATGTTGAAATTAAACAGGTCAGTAAGCCGTGCAGAAGCGTCAGCAGTAATAGTATTGCGCCATGTGCGAAATTCCGACAACTGTTTTCCGTTTTTATCAAAAGGAAGATATCCATGCATCATAGCCGAAATGCCAAGAGCGGAAAGGCTTTCAATTTCACTGCCGAAATCACGTTTTACAACCTCGTTAAGGCTTTTATAAGCGCTTTGCATACCGCTGATAACATCTGCCATATCATAGGTCCACACGCCGTTTTCAAACTTATTTTCCCATGTATGACTGCCCGTTGCAAGCAGATTATTGTTTTCATCAATCAGCACTGCTTTAATTCTTGTTGAACCGAATTCAATGCCGAGAATCTCTTTGCCTGTGAGCACATAATTATTCATTACATCACCTGAAAAGTATATTTAATTTATTTTACAATATTAAATTAAATTTTTCAATAAATTATTGAGAATAAAATATGTTTTTAACACGAAAAATATTAACATATTAAAACGGAAGTGAACGAAATGGAATCATTATGGAAAGCAACGTGCAGAATGCCTGAATTCCCGACTTTTGAGGGCGAAAAAAGCACCGATGTACTTATCATCGGCGGAGGCATTACAGGCATACTAACCGCATATTTTCTGCATCAGAAAGGCATTGACTATATTCTCGTTGAAAAAGGCAGATTGTGCAGCAGTACAACTGAAAACACAACAGCAAAAATAACCGTTCAGCATGGGCTGATTTACAATAAACTGATAAAAAACTTCGGAACGGAAAAGACGGCTGAATACCTAAAAGCAAACCAAACAGCGTTTAATGAATATGAAGAATTATTCAAAACGATTAAATGCGACAATGAAGTAAAAGACAACTATGTTTATTCACTGAACGACAGGCAAAAACTTGAAAATGAGATAAAGGCTTTAGAAAAAATCGGATATTACACCGATATTTGCGAAAATACAGAACTGCCATTTGCCACAGTCGGTGCAATCAAATTTAAAAATCAAATGCAGTTTCACCCTTTAAAATTCCTTTCACAAATCTGTGAGGAGCTGAATATTTACGAAAACACATTCGTAGATGATGTTAAGGACAACACTGCCGAAACACCGAGAGGTAATATTCACGCCAAGGCAATCGTTTTTGCTACGCATTTTCCGTTTAAGGATAATCACGGCGGCTATCCGCTCAAATTATATCAGCATCGCTCCTACGTTATTGCGGTTGAAAACGGAAAAGATATTGACGGAATGTATGTTGACGAAAATCATAAAGGTATGTCTTTCAGAAATTATAAAGATTTACTGCTTATCGGCGGAGGCGGTCACAGAACAGGCAAACAAGGCGGCTGCTGGAGCGAACTTAAAAATTTTGCTAACCAGCATTATCCCGAGAGCAAAGAAGTTTACCACTGGGCGGCACAGGACTGTATGAGCCTTGACGACTGCTACTACATCGGCAGATATTCAAAAAGCAAGACAAACTGGTACACGGCAACAGGCTTTAACAAATGGGGTATGACGGGTGCGATGCTTTCTGCAATGATGCTGTCGGATATGGTGTGCGGTCAGCAGAATGAATTTGAAAGTGTTTTTACTCCGTCACGCAGTATTTTAAGGCCGCAGTTATTTATCAACGGATTTGAAACAGTTACTAATTTACTGAGCATAACGCCGAAAAGATGCCCACACCTTGGCTGTGCGCTGAAATGGAACGAGGCAGAGCACAGTTGGGACTGCGCCTGCCACGGCTCAAGATTTAATGAAAAAGGCGAGGTTTTAAACAACCCCGCCAATAAGGAAATATAGATATTATTTATCTTCAATGTCATTTGTATTATCAGGTATATTGCTTGCCTTTTCTTCATTCGATGTATCGGAAATATGTTTCATGATATCTTCATATTTACTTTCAACATTGCCCAATTTACGTTCAATATTATCCACTTTAAGAAAAATCCGAATTCCACAAAGCCAAATTGCTGCACCGAGTGAAACTAATATTACTAAACCGAAATCATTAAAAAAGATACGAAGAACAATAAAAAGAACGATAAAAAGAATAATGCTCATAAATTCTACTCCAATTTCAAATCACCGAATAATACAAAAAATCTAAATACCGTAAAATGCTTTTAAAATAACAATAATTACAAAAATAATTATAGAAAAAATTATTATTGTTTGGTTATTCTTTCGAGGCTGTTTTCTTTCTTCAACGATTATATCAGATTTAATATCTTGAACATTTTCTAAATTTAATCCACAAGAAGTACACTGAGGAAAATCACTGCTGTTTTGAGTGTGACAAATCGGACATTCTTTCATAGCCTACCTCTTTCTTTCTCTTTTAATATAAGATTGAAAATTATTATAAACCCGCCGCTCGAGCGGACTTGTTAAGAATTTGTTTCTTTGATACAGTGTTTTCATTCGTTCAGCTCGGCAGCAGGCTGATTCATACGAAATGTTACAGCAAGCTGCAATTTCTTCTGCTGTATGTAAGTCGAGCGCCCATAGAACGCACGCAGGAGCAAGCAGGCGTGAGGCGAATATATCAGCCTCAGTTTCTTCAGCAGGCTTTTCAGCATCATATATCGTATTCCGGCTCAGCAGCGTTTCGTGGCCTAAAAATATATGCCCTAATTCGTGGGCTATTGTGAATCGGGCCCGCTCAGCTGTCACTGTATCGTCGTAAACAACATACCACTTATCAGCATATTTAAAGCTCAGCCCAATCTGATTTTTGGTAAGTATGTTATATTTACTGTTTTTGAGTATTTTTATATTCGCTTTTTCAGCGATTTTTGAAACCTTCACGGGCAGAGATGTAACGTTATAATCTATTAATACCTGCCATGCTGAATTCCTTGCATTCTTGTATCTTCCGTAGCTTTCCGACATTTTTCATCACCGAAAATATTGTACATTCTCGGTGAATGAAAAAATACAGGTAAATATTGGTAATTAAATGTCTTCGTCAAATGGCGGAGCATTTTTTATTTCTTCTAATTGCTCCTTGGTTAACTGAATTTCCGTGGTCGATTGATTGTCGGCGCTTCTTGCAACAGCCTTAAGTTTAATTGTATCTTCCTGTACATCCAATAGTCTGTCAACAGCACTTTGCATTTCGGGATGATTTCTGTATGCATTTATTAATTTGATTTCGTGTTCAGATAAAAATGTATTTATATCGAGTTTCTTTCTATCATCAACAAGATTATCAAGCGGAATTCCTAACTTTGCGGCATATTCAATTGCTACAGATAGCTTCGGACTTCGTAAATCGTTTTCATACCTGCTAATAACTTGTTTAGTTGTGTTGAGCTTTTTTGCTAAATCTTCTTGCGTTATATTCTGAATATTTCTATAATCTTTTAATTTACTCCCGAAAGACATTTTATCACCTCGCAATAACAATATAACACATTTTGTAACCAAAATCAAGACAAAAATCAAAAAAATGTCGCCAAAGGGTTGACAAAGTGATTTGAATATGATATTCTAACACCGTAGTCACCAAATAGGCAACAGAAAGGAGGGCAAGATAATTGCAAAATTCACTTGAAAAACTCATTAATGAAAAATACGGTAGTCAAGCAAATTGCGCCAGAGCTATGAATAAATCAAGACAATACTTGAATAAAATTGTATTAGGGCGCAGAGAAGCAAAAGTTACTGACTTGAATTTACTGGCAGATACACTCGATGTATCAGTGGCAACAATTGTAAATTTTTTATCGCAATAGTCACCAAATAGGTAACAAGCGCTTAACAATTCCCACAAAGCACATCATAAAACAAGGCAGGTGAGAAT
The DNA here is from genome assembly GCA_014465955.1 of Eubacterium sp. Lineage (GTDB taxonomy): Bacteria > Bacillota > Clostridia > Oscillospirales > Acutalibacteraceae > Eubacterium_R. The sequence goes on from JACTVT010000017.1 coordinate 29,033, forward strand.
ATGAAAAATAAAGATTGGTTTATAGATTGGTTAGCATTCTGGGACACTGAAGAATGCAAAGACTGTGAAGATTGCAGTGATTGTATGTTTGATTCAGATTGTTGTGATTATCAACAATTTTTGAAAGACAATAAAATCAAAAAAGGCAAATAAAAAAACCGACTGCTGCAACAGTCGGCAAGATGATGAACGAATAGGAAAAAATCATCTGTATTCATTATAGATGAAAAAGCTTCGTTTGTCAAATTTATAATGAAAGGAATGTTTTTATGCTTTTTAGTAATGCTGATGAAGAGATTGAAAAATTAAAAATATTGAAGCAGGAAATTGAAGAAATCAACACGCTTGAGCTTAAAAAGATGTTTGTAGGAGTAGAGGATATTCAAAAAACATTCGGGTGTTGCAAACGGCGGGCACAGGATTTCTTTAAGCTACCGGGGCTTGAAATAATCAAGCTTGGGAATGACCCGTATGTGAATATCGGGGTGCTTTACGAATTTACAAAGCAACGCATTGTTTTATCAGAAATGAATAAATAAAACCAATCCCACAAAGCAAAGAAAGGAAAAGCGGTGTGCTGCCTGAATAAATGCACAGCCTGAACATAAAACATCATCGGACTTAATGGCCCGAGTACCCCTTCGGGCAAGGAGTATTTGCACAAGCCAAAGCAGATACACAGAACTCAAAATAATATTTATTATCACTATTGATACGGCAGTAAGATGTTTCTGCCGGACAGGCTCCCTGCATTCATTCGGCAGACACCGGGCAAACAATTATGAACAATATTGTTGATGAACAACTTGAGCACTTTGAACTTGTAGCCGAATCAGATAGGCAAAAATATTATGCCAGCAGCAACGGCTATATTCTGAGTGTCAACAAGATATATCAGCGCAAATTGTTAATAATGCAGAACTTCAGTTGAAAGCAATTAAATTAAATGACAGTTTGCTTGGCGATATTCCTTTACCAAGTATGTTTGAATTGCCGGAGTACAAAAAATGAGTTGTAGAATTTTAAATGATGAAGAATATAACTTTATCTTTGAAAATTACAAAGGGAATTCTCCAATGGAAATGGCGGAATTATTAAATAATAAATTTAAAAAGAATTTTTCTGTTATGCAAATCAAAAATTTTTATGGAAGGCATCATTTAAACAGTGGCAAAACCGGATATTTTACTGCTGGTCATAAGCCTCATAATAAAGGCAAAAAATTATGTGAATATTTATCGCCTGAGTTGATAAAGAAAATCAAAGTTTCACAATTCAAAAAGGGGAACATTCCTAAAAATCATAAGGAAATATATTCTGAAAGAATTACTAAAGACGGATATATTGAAGTAAAAATTGCCGAACCAAATGTTTGGAAATTAAAACATCGTTATGTTTGGGAACAGGCTCACGGTAAAGTTCCTAAAGGAAGTGTTATAAGATTTTTGGACGGAAACAAACAAAACTGCAATATCGATAATCTTGTGTTGATTTCAAGAAAAGAACATATTGAAACTATTAGAAATGGCTTTGTATCTGAAAATCCCGAAATAACAAAAGCGGTTATTAATATTGCAAAACTAAATGTTGCTGTTAAGGAGGCAGACAATGAGTAACTCAATGACAAATGAAGAGGCAATCAGTTACTTAATGAATTTTAATATTTCGTTTTTTTAGGAGTCAGAGGGATGAATGTAACATTAAATATTGAAAATAAAATATTAGATATAATCGCATCGCTCTCAGGAAAGCATCATTCCAACGAAATATTTTTCGATTGGGTCGAATCTTTTGCGATAGCGATTAATAATTGCAATTGCGAATGCGAAGATGATATTTATAGAGCGCGTGAAAATAGATATTTAGACATTACCAAAAAATATAACGACAGCCAGTTAAAGAAATTCGTGAAATTAAGCACGTTACTAATCGATGCCTTAAACTATGAATGCAAAGACATTTTAGGGGAAATTTACATGAAACAGAATTACAGCAGCAAATTGGCCGGACAATATTTCACACCAAATGAAGTAGCGAAAATTTGCTCTCTCATCTCTGTAGCTAAAGGTACCCGAACGATATACGAGCCAACATGTGGAAGCGGCGGTTTAATAATTGAAACGATAAATCGCATAAAAGAAAGAAACGTGAATTGGCAGAGTGAAATTGAAATTATAGCCTCTGACATGGATATTCATTCAGTCCACATGTGTTATGTTCAATTGTCGTTATTAGGAACAAGCGCTATTGTTTTTCAATCTAATGCACTTGAATTTGAAAATATAAAGAGCATACAACAAGAAAGAATATTTTGCACACCAAGAAAAAGAGGGTTGTTGATATGAGCGAAAGTATACTTTTTACAAATTATTACAAAACATGGATGGAAACGTATAAAAAAGGAGCTGTAAGAGATGTTACATACAAGAAATATCTTAATGCGTTAACGTGGATTGAGAAGATTATACCAAATTTGAAAACTTGCGATTTGAACCGCCAGGAATATCAAAAATTAATCAATAAATATGCAGAAGAACATGAAAAAGTTACTGTTTGCGATTTCCATCATCATTTAAAATCGGCAATATTAGACGCGGTAGATGAAGGACTAATAAATAGCGATCCTACAAGAAGAGTTGTGATCAAAGGCAAACCGCCTAAAAAGAAAAAAATTAAATATTTAAATCAGTATGAATTACACGAATTACTGATTGATTTAAACTTGGAAGATGAAATTAATTTTGATTGGCTCATATACCTGATTGCAAAGACAGGTATGCGCTTCTCAGAAGCATTAGGTCTTACTCCGGATGATTTCGATTTTTCAAAACAAACAATTTCTGTAAATAAAACATGGAATTATAAATCCGGTGGAGGTTTCGTTGGAACGAAAAACAATTCGTCAATAAGGAAAATACAAGTAGACTGGCAGACGATGTCTCAATTTTCTAATTTGATTAAAGGGATTCCTGAAAGCAAACCTATTTTTGTTAGTGAAGGACAGCAGATATATAATTCTACAGTGAATGCTCAGTTAGAAAAGCATTGCAGAAACGCTAATGTACCGATTATAGGGATTCATGGCTTAAGGCATACACACGCATCATTACTCCTTTTTTCAGGAGTGTCGATTGCGAGCGTTGCGATGCGCTTGGGTCATTCCGATATAACTACAACGCAGAAAACATATATCCATATTATAAAAGAAATGGAAAATAAGGACAATGATTTAGTCATGCGATCCATGGCAGGATTGATATAAAAATGAATAAAAAGAAAAAAGTTTACATATTAAAAACTTATGACAAATACGAACTGCCGTTGGGAGTATATGATAGTTTGGATGATTTGGCAACAGCTGTTGGCTTAAAAAAGAGTTCAATTGCATCGTCTATAAGCCACGCGAAAAACGGAGATAAAAGTTTTTGCAAATACGAAAGAGTAGAAATTGAAGAATAAAATCAACAGCCTCTATGGTGATGATTTTATCAGATATGAGTAAGAGGGATAAAATGGGAAAAAACAAAATTTCTTATATAGAAAATGCAGCATATTGTAATTTTGTTATTCAGAACGAAAGCACTAATGCACTTCAAATTAAATCATTAATTTTAATTATGCCTGAGATTATAAAATCAGAACTAACACCTCGTCAAAGTGAAATTCTTGATTTGATAATATTTAAAGGACTCACACAAACACAAGTCGCAAATGTGCTCGGTCTCAGTCAACCGACAATACATAGTTCATATAATGCAGCAATATTAAAGTTACGAAAATATTTATATTTTTGTAATGAGTGTGTTAAAAAGTATTCCCAATTAAAGGAGGCAGAAGATGAGTAACACAATGACACCGTTAGAAATATTAAAAATATTGAAAAAACAAGTAAATGAATACGGTTTTACCGGAGATTTGCATATTTCTTGTGAAGAATATGGAGTAATCAAAAAAGCCCTTGAATTGCAGATACCGAAAAAGCCGGAACAAGGCACTACTAATACATTCATTTATGCTTGCCCAACTTGTGGAGGACCAGTCGACAGTCTTGAAGTCGAAGAGATTTGGTGCGATTTCTGTCCAAAATGCGGACAGGCTTTAGATTGGAGTGATGAAGAATGTGCAAATGGATAGATGAATACACAAGGATATGTACTAATGCAAACAGTGAGCATTGTGCAGATTTTTGTCCGTATGATAATGAACCACAATATTTTTGTGAATGGGAGAATGACGAATGAAATCAATCTTACAATCCATAAAACCGCAATACTGCGAGTTAATCGCAAGTGGTAAGAAAACAGTAGAGGTCAGGAAAACAAGACCAAAACTTGATGTGCCTTTTAAAGTGTACATATATTGCACAAAAGGTAAACTTGCACTATTGCGTGATGATAAAGATGCAGAAGAACAATATAAATATGACTATTGGGATTTTGCTGAATTTCACCAAAGCAATGGGATGAAAGTGTTAGGCGGCAAAGTCATCGGCGAGTATGTGTGTGATAGGATTGAACCTAAATACTGTGCCAATGGAATTGCAACATATTATGAAAACGAGCAAGGCACTTGTCTATCTGATGCTGAATTACAAATGTATAGTGACGGTGTTAAACCATTATACTTCTGGCACATATCAAACCTGAAGATATATGACAAGCCGAAAGAGTTGAGCGAGTTTAAGACATACTGTGTTTTTAAAAGGATGAATAAAGCGCATCGATATTATAAAAAACTGATGCTAAAACCATTAATCCGCCCACCGCAATCGTGGTGCTATGTTGAGGAGGTGTGAAAAATGAGTGAAGACAGCAGATTTTTTATAGGATTTATTGTTGCAATAGTTACTTCAAGTATACTTGTGGCAATAATTGTTGATATTACGGACAAGCGTATTAAAAGGCGCAACAGTGAACTTCAGGTGGAGCGTACTGCCCGCAGGTGGGAACTCGACTGCAAAAACTGTGCCCGCATCAGACACTATAAAAACACAATCAAAGAACTTACTGATGAGCGTGACTATATGGAACAGACAATCAGAAACTTAAATATTCAGAATTCCATACTGCAAAGCAGCCTTACAAAAGCAAAATCACATAATGAAACGATATCGGAGGCGCAGAATGAACAAACGTAATGAATTATCCGAGCAGCAGGCTGTTATTGAATGGTGCGAGTGGCATTCAGGAAGATATCCTGAATTAAAGTCTATTTTTCATATTACCAATGAAGGCAAGCGCAGTATTGCAGGCGGTGCACAGTTAAAAAAAGCAGGGTTGAAAAGTGGTGTGCCCGATTTGTGCCTGCCTTGTGCGCACGGCGGATATCACGCTCTTTACATAGAAATGAAAAAAGACGGCAGTTGTAAACCTACCGAAAAACAGAAAGAATGGATTGATTTGCTTTATCGGCAAGGCAATTTTGCAGTCGTCTGCAATTCTGCCGACGATGCAATTGAGATTATTAAAGCATATACGTCATTGCCTGAAACGGAGGTATATCGTGACAATTGAAGAGATTGACATTGCTCAGGTTTATAACATCCCGTGCAGAATAACCGTTGACGGCACTGAATATAAAGGACTTTACAAAATAACGCATCTTATGAGGTTTTACAGACAGAAAATGAAACAGTTTGAGTTTTCGGCAGTGGTAAGTAATGCTGCCAATCCGAATGAAAATTATTCAGTTGATCCTTGTAATGTAAGACCCGTTGAAGGCTGGGAATTGTTTATAAAAGAAAAATTAAAGCAGGAAAACAGCAGGCGTGTATTTGAAAACGTTAAAAGTAAAATGATTTCGTAAGAGGTTGAATATGCCAAATAACATTAAAGAAAAGATTTTTCCGTTAACGCTTATTATTCTTGATGCGTGCGCATCGGTGCCGTATTTCGCAGCAGGCGATTTCAAAAAGGGTATTTACTGGATTGCCGCTGCCGTGCTGAATATATGCGTTACATTTTAAAGAAAGGCTAAAACGATTATGGATTTATCAATAAAAGAAAATATCTGTGAGTATTGCGGACAGGCTCTTATGCCGGGCAAGGAATGCGATTGCCCTGATGCAGAACGTGAACGGGCAAAACAGCAGCAGGCAGCAGATGCCAAAAGCAGTATTGCCGATATTTTTGATAGTGCAGAATTGCACGATGCAGTATATGACATTATGAAAATATCAGTCGATTTGATTTTAAATTATCAACTTAATAAATTAAGTCTTGCCCTGCCGGGGGGGATAAAAGCAAATATATCCCGAAACGCAGGCGGCAAACTTAAGATTGAAAGAATTGATACAACAAAAGACAGTGACGAAATAGGCAGGAATTTATAGTACTGTCTATATATTGAAAGGAATAATTACAATGGAAAGATTTGCAGATTTAACACCTGAAGAGGCTTCGGTTTTAAGATGGGGAATGTACATCTTAATGGATGATTATGAAACAGGTACTCAAAATAATAAATCAGAGTACGAAATCGCCTCAAAAATTTACAATGAATTAGGCAAGAAGTACGAAACAAAAGAACAGGCGTAATATTAATTACATTATATAAATATGAAAAGTTTCTCGGAGCAATTGCTCCGATTGAAACTTGATAAAAGCATTAATTTAACGACAAGTGAAATATAAAATATGCATTTATTTATCTTGTCTGTCCGTCTTCTTTTAGTAGCAGTAGTAATGTTGGAATGTGGAAGATTTAGGTTACATTGTGGTAATCTGTGATTTCCATAATGTAACCGTTAAGAATTTTCCACATTTCAATATTTGATAATATATTTTTTGATTTTTGCGGAGATTTGATTTATGGCTTATGTGATGAAAACAACAAAAGCGGGAAACAGAATAGTGGTTGAAAAATATTATACTTCCCGATACGGAAGTAAAGGAAAATGCACCCGCAGTCAGAATTACGGGTCTACTCCTGAAAATATGGCTGCGAGGAATGCCCGTTATGCATATCAGAAGGCTGATGATATTTTCAACGAGAATTTCCACCAAGGCGATTTAACGATGACTTTAACATTTGCCAAGGACAAACGCCCGAAAAATACAAAAGAAATGCTGAAAATATGGGAACGATACATACGGCAAGTCAGAACTGCATACAAAAAAGCGGGCGTGCTGCTTAAATGGCAGAAGGGCATTGACCCGACAGAGAGCAATCCGCATATACATATTGCATTAACCTCTATTGACATAAAACTTCTGCCGAAATGGGAGTATGGCGGTGTGCATATCAGACCCGTTGAGGACAGGGACAATCATACATTCGGCAGTTATGCCAAAAAGCAGGGTACGATTGATGAAGAAAACCCAAAAGAGTTTTTGCCGGGTAAAAGCCTTTGCTGTTATACTCATTCGAGAAATTGTGTTATACCTGAACCCGATATCACAATTATATCAAACGACCATTGGAGCGAAGAACCCAGAGCGCCTAAAGGTTGGTATATTTTTGAAAAGCATATTGAAAACTGGGAGGATGAAGTGAACGGTTACAAGCATCAGCGTTATATCCTGTGCAAGTTACCCGATAAAAAGAATAAAACAAAGCGAAAAATAACAAATAAGAAAAGGATGTGTTGATTACGAAAAAAGATTTTAATTGTACTTGCAACAGGTGTGGTGCAGATTTTAAATGTGAATTCAAGGTTTTGATTGCCGATGAAGACAGAAAAGTAAAGATTACATACCTTGAATGCCCTGAGTGCGGGCAAAAATATTTTTCTGGTGTTTCTGATGCAGAATATTCTAATATGCTTACTGAATACAGAAAAAGGCAGCGGGCTATTTCAAAGGCTGCAAAAAGCAATGCCAAAGGAAGCGTTCTGCAGAGCCTTGCAAACAAAATGAATAACTATGAAACACGGGTTATGATTCCTTACTATGAGAAGTTAAAGGAAGAATGGAAAGATTATTTCGAGGAAAGTGCAGATGCAGAATAAATATAAACTTCCCTCTGATGTTCGGCGTGTTGCAATTGGTATCGTTCAGGGGCAAGACCGACGTATCAGAAATAAACATTCGGGAAATATCAACAATAATGAGAGTGTTCTGATTGAAAGTGTCAGTAACGCTCTTAATGAAGTATGCGCAGATATACAATCAAGCGAATTGAAACACGATTTGAAATCTGCGCTTATTCAAAACTGTGTTAATAAAAGTAATGTTTATGAACACTTTTACTTGCCCGGAATCAGCCGTAAAAGTTTTTATAACAGGAAGAACAGAATGTTATATTTAATCGCAAAAGTTAATAATATTATCTAAAAATGGGCACTGTGCCCTCAAAAAGTATTTTACAATATAATTGTGAAAGAAATTTAATAGGTTTTTTACACATTTCTTTTTGTCTAAAGCATAGCAGCAGGCAGGAAAATATATTGTTTAAGTCTTTTTCAGCACAGTGAATAACAGGTAATATGAATCAAGAATTAACAGAGTGGATTAACTGCTTAATTCGGGAGGATAGACTGTCGGAGTTTTACACCTCCCGCCCTTGGCGCAAGGTCAGATTGATTTCATTTGAGCAAAACAATTTTGAATGCCAAGAGTGTAAACGCAAAGGCAGATTGACATTGCTTCTGAAACCGGGCGAACAGAACGCCAGAAAGAGCAAGGGCATAGGTCATCACAAGAAACCATTAAGGCTTTATCCTGAACTCGCACTTGATCCTGACAACGTTGAGCCGGTGTGTTGGGCGTGTCACAACGAAATTGAAAAGACAAATAACGATAATATTTTGACCGAGGAATGTTGGTAACACCCCCCGGTCAATTTTTTTGTAATTTTTTGCAATGCCGACAACCGAGCGCCCCACTGACAATTTAGAAAGGTCGCGCGCGTGAGGAAAAAATTGGACTGAAAAGGGGTTGAGAATTTGGCTTCTAAAAAAAATATAACTTTAAAGAAAATTAAGGAATCACTTGTTGAACAACTGGACAAAAAAGGCGCAAAAACGCCTGTTTTTCTTGCTTTAGTTGATGATTATTTGAAATTTGAAGAGCGTGAAAGGGATTACAGAAAAGATATTGATGAGAATGGTTATGTGTATCAGGCGGTTTCTGCTCAGGGCAAAACATATGATAAAGAAAACCCGAGTGTAAAAGCTGAAATTATGTGCAGCAAGCAAAAGCTTTCAATTCTTAATCAACTTGGATTGACTACTGATAACATTCTGAACGAGGAAGACGATTTTGAATCTGAATTATAACATTCAAAATTATATTGACCTAATCGAAAGCGGCGAAATACTCGCCTGCCCGGAGCAGCACAAAGGAATTCAGTTAATAAAAAATGTTTTTCAGAATGAAGATGTTTACGTTGATGATGAACTTGCAGAGAGATATTTTGCACTTGAAAAATATTTTCCGTTTAGGCTTTTTCCTTGGGAACGTTATTGCTTTACTATTCACAACTGTATGTTTCGCAGAGACGGATTTTTGCGCTTTCCCGAACTGCAAATGGCAATCGGGCGAGAATCGGGCAAGAACGGTTACAGCAGTTTTGAACAGTTTTCTTGGATAAGTCCCGTAAACGGCATCAAAAATTTTGATGTTGGCACATTCGCTGTTGCGCAGGATAACGCAAAACAAAGTTTTGATGAATTATACAGCATTCTCGAAAGTAATCCAAATTATTTTAAAAAATATTTCATTTGGAGCCAGACGAGAATTATCAATAAAAAGACAGGCTCGAAAATTTATTATGGCACATCTGCTCCGAAATCGAAAGACGGCGGACGTCAAGGCGGACTTGTTTTTGACGAAATGCACGCTTATGAAAATTCGGCACTTCTTGATGTTCTTGAAGGCGGCCACGGTAAGATTGCTAACGGTCGTATAACCAAAATCACTTCATTCGGCGATGTCCGTGACGGCCCGATGGATGAAATGATTGAAAATGCCGAGGATATTTTAAACGGCGTGATTGATGATAACGGTACATATCCTTTTATTTGCAGATTGCCAAACGATGATATGGTGCACGATGAAAAAAACTGGGTTATGGCAAATCCGTCAATTATTTATCTGCCAACTGTTTTGGAAAGCTGGCGCAGGGATTACAACAAATACAAGCGCAATCCTACCTCGCATTTAGCCTTTATGACTAAGAAAATGGGACGGCCGAAAGGAACAAACAAAAAGCCCGTTACGAGTCTTGATAATATCAAAGCCACTAATCAGCCTTTACCTGATACGGACGGAATGTATTGTATAACCGGTTTTGACTATGCCAGATTAAACGACTTTGTGGCAGCAGGCTTTTTATTTCTTATGGACAACAAGGTTGTGTGGAAATCACATACTTGGGTTTGTTCTCAATCGAAAGATTTGTACCGAATTAAAGCGCCATTAAAAAAATGGGAGGCTGACGGTCTGTTGACCTTCGTTGACGGTCCTGAAATCCCGGCAGATTTTCCTGCAGATTGGGTTGAATCAGAAATTGAAAAACACGGATATATTCCTGTAAATGCAAGTCTTGATAATTACCGCTTATCGCTTATGAAAAAAGCATTGGGCAATATTGGATTTGACTGTGATAAAAACGGAAATAACAATATTAAACTTGTTCGTCCGAGTGACATTATAAAAACCGTGCCTGTGATTGACAGTTATTTCACTAATCACAATATTATTTGGGGCGATTCGCCTATAATGCGCTGGTATGTCAATAATGCGATGCTGAGACCCGAAAAAAGAGAAGAGTTCTCTTACGGCAAACAAGAGCCTAAGAGCAGAAAAACTGACGGCTTTATGGCTTTTGCGGCGGCAATGACAAGCCTTGATGAATTGCAGCAGTACACCGCTTTTGATGATTTTGAAGTTAAAGTCTATAAATACTGAGAAAGGAAAAAAATATGGGCATTTTTTTCAATCGAAACAAGAAAAAAATTGATGAAGACCTTGAAAAACAACTTGGTGAATTAATCAAACAGACAAATCAGATAAAACGTAAGATTAATGCCGAAATTTATGCAAATTTTGTTGTTGTTGAATACATCGCAAGGGAATTTTCAAAATGCAGAATTAATTGTTACAGAAACAATGAAATTCAATACGACGAGGATTATTACCGCTGGAATGTAAAGCCGAATTCATATCAAAGCGCAACCGAGTTCAAAAAAGAATTGGCCAGTAAACTGTTGATTTTTAATGAAGTTCTCATTATAGAAAAAAGCAACAATGATTTGGTTATCGCAGACAGTTTTGAAAGCAACCGATACGGTACCAATGGTTACACATTTTCATCGGTTCAAGTCGGTGATGAACGTTTTGTTAAAACATTCAAATCGGGTGCTGATGATGTTATTTACATAACTTACAGCAATGACAATGTTAATATTCGGCAAAAAGTCGCACATCTGCTTTCAGGACTGCAGGATTTGATTTCAATTGCCAAAGATAATTTTACAAATTCGAGTTACCAAAAAGGCATTTTGATGATTGAGTCGTTGAAAAGCGGAAGTAACGATATGCAGGAAAAAATAAATAAACTTTTGAATGAAACGTTTAGGGATTTCTTTTCGAGCAATCAGAATTCCGTATTGCCTTTATATCAGGGAATGACATATGAGGACTTGAACGATGACCGCAGTTCCACTAAAAAAAGCGAAGTTGAAGACATCAGAAATGTTATTAATGAAATGATATCGAAAAGCGCAATTGCTTACGGAATTCATCCGTCTGCGATTCTCGGTAATGTTGAAAATACAGAAAATGCAGAACAGTACACCATCAGTAAAGCATTGAAACCTATTGCAGAACTGCTTGAAAATGCCATTACGGAGTCAGTTTATAAAGTTAGCGGATTCGTAAAAGGCGATTATGTAAGTATCAGCCTTGCGCCTGTGATATACAGTTCTGTATTTGAAAATGCCGAGGCATCGGACAAACTTATTGCATCAGGTCAGTATTCCATTGATGATTTGATAGAGGCCAGAGGCGGCAGACGTCTCAATAACGAATGGAGCACAAAGCACTGGATGACTTTGAATTACAGAGTTATTGAGGATGCAATAAATCAATCGGCGAAAGGTGGTGAGAATGATGGAAAGACTGAATAAATCCGCAATTGTTCAGAAGTCGCTCGAGGTTACGGACGAACTCATTGAAGAAATCAAAAAATATTCTCTGACAGATGAAATCGACAGAGAAAAACTGTTTGTTTTCCGTGTGGCTCTTTGCCATAACGACATCGACCGTGATTTTGAGGCGTTTTCGCTTGATTCGCTTAACAAACTTGCAGAATTGTTCATAGGAAAAACTGGAATTGAGGACCATTCAATGCGCAGTTCAACGCAAATTGCTCGTGCAGTCAAAACCGAAGTCGTTATTGACGACAGCAGGCTTACTAAATACGGAGAGCCTTATGCTCGGCTTGAAGCGGTCGCTTATATGGTTAAAACACCGAGCAATGAAGATTTAATTACTGAAATTCAGATGGGAATTCGCAAGGAAGTATCGGTTGCCTGTGCAATTGCAGACCCTGTTTGCAGTATTTGCGGCAAAAATATGAGATTTAACCGATGTGAGCATAAGCAGGGTGCTGAGTATGACGGACAGATATGTTATACGAAACTTGAAAATCCCACCGATGCTTACGAATGGAGTTTTGTTGCCGTTCCTGCACAGGTGGGAGCAGGCACAACAAAAAAAGCAGATATTAATTTCAGACAGCCTTATCCAGAGGCTTGCGAAGTTGATAATAAAGAAAAATCAATCAAAAGCACGTTAATTCGTGCACTGTCATTAAAGGAGGAATAAATAATGACATCACTTGTTGAAAAAAAGGCAGAACTTACCGCCTTACAGACCGCATTTGCAAAAGCATTAAAGGAAAATGATGCCGAAGCAACCGCAAAAGCCTTTGAGGCACTCGGAGAGTACCACACTAAGGCTCTGAGAGAAGAATTTGAGGAGTACAAAAAGAGCAATGATGCTGCAATTCTTGAAAAAGCAGGAATTCCGCAGTTTACTTCTGCTGAAATCAAGAGCTTTGAGAAGCTCATTGATACGCAGAAAGATGCAACTGTTGCGGTAAGCGTTCCTGTTAATGCTTTCCCTGAAACGTTCATCACAAGGATTATCAACGAAGCCGTAGCCGAAAGCCCGCTTCTTCAGGCTGTAAACATCACCAATTGCGGCTTTCTTGCAACAATGATACTCGACGAATCTGCTAACGATCCGGCAACATTTACGAAGATGGGACAGACCATCAGTGAAACAAGCGCTGAGCTTGAAACCGTTTCTACTCAGATGCTTAAACTTGCAAAAATTATCGTTGTTCCGAGAGAAATGCTTGACATGGGTCCTGCTTGGCTTCTTTCCTACGTTATCAGCAGGCTTAAAGAATGCTTCCGTCTCGGTATGGAAGCAGGCATTACAAGCGGTAATGGTGCCGATTCGCCTGTCGGCATGGATAAAACAAAGGCAAAAGGAACAAACGCTGATGGTTTTTATCATCAGAAGACGGCCGTCAAGGCTTTGAATTTTAAGCCCACTACATACGGAGATTTGATTTCCCGTCTTGTTATGAACAGCAAAGGTAAAGCAAGAAATGTTGAGAAAGTTATCATTGTTGCGCACCCGACAACCATTCTCAAAAAGATTATGCCTGCAACCTGTGTCAGAAGACCTGACGGCACATATTCAGAAATGATTTTCCCTTATCCGACTGTTGTTGTTTCATCGGTAGCAGTTACTGAAGATAAAGCAATTCTGGGTATTTACGGCAAATATGAACTGTTTATTTCAACAGGTTCAAGCAAGGATGGCAAAATCGAGCAGGACAACAGTATTCATTTTGCAGAGCATATGACAGCATTTAAGATTTTCTGTTATGCAAATGGCTCGTTTGTTGATGAAAACGATTTTATTTTGCTTGATCTTACTGACTTTGAAGTTGGAAATCAGGAAGTAATTATCGTAAATGATGCAGAACATCCGATTCCGACCGTAAGCGCGACAAGCGCAGCAGGCACTTCATCTGAAAGCGGTGCTTCTTCTGAGGGTTAATTATGTCTGCCAAATTAAAACTCAGTGATTTTAAATCGGAACTGGGCGTTTATTGGAACGAACAGGAAACCGATTCAAAAATTGACCGATATATTGCAGAGGGCAAAAGTGCCCTTTGCAATTATGCCGGGGTTGACAATATTGAATTCAATTCTGGCTCGGTTGAGGGCAGTCTGCTTATGGCATATGTCAATTATGCGTGGAATAAGCAGAGCGAATATTTTGAAGAAAACTATAAATCAAATCTTATTAATTTAAGACTGAAATATCAGGGTGAGGCTTATGCCGAGAAAGAAAATTAAAAAAGCCGTCTTTAACAGCGGATTTTTAAGCATTGAACAAATCAAACTCGGTAAAAGAGAGGTTATTTTGCCGAAAGTTCCGTTTGGCAATGAAACGGTTACTGAAAACCGTTTTAACGCTGCAATGGCATCTGATGCCCGAATAGTTAAAGTGGTGCACATTCCTTTACATAATGAAGTTCTTCAGTTGATTCCTGAAAATGCAATTGTGCAGATAAATAAGCACGATTACGAAATATGGAAGCAACAGCCTATCGAAACCACAAATCCGCCTATTGTTGTTCTACAGCTTAAGGAGTGGGAATATGGCAAGAATTGAATTTGAAAACGAGGGATTGTGCGAAATGCTTGACGAACTCGTTCGCCGGGTACCCGCCAAAGTTCCCGAGGCTTTGGAAAAAATGGGCGATTCGCTGCAGCGTAAATTGCAGGCGAATGCACCGTATGACGGCAGCAGCAGGCATCGTGATAAACACTTGCGTGAAATTATCAAAAAAACAAAGGTGCGTTCTAAAAACGGTGAAAAATATGTAACTGTTTTTGTTTCGCCCCGAGGTGTTAAGGGAGCGAAGCCCGGTAAACGAGGCGCTAATGGGCGTAATATCAACTGGGACAAAGACAAGCACGTATTTAAACTAGTTGTTGCCGAATACGGCAGCAGTAAGCAGGCTAAAAAGCCGTTCTGGCATCCTACGATACGTGCAAGTGAAGACGAAC
>JACTVT010000018.1 GCA_014465955.1 Eubacterium sp.
TAAATTGTAAATTACTTTGTTTTATATTGCAATAATTCTTAATAATTGATATAATATTAATCTAACCTTTTTGAAAGGACGTTATTACTATGTCTAAATGGGATAAAGATTACCTTGATTTGTGCAGGCGGATTTTAAGTGAGGGTACAGAGGTTGTAAACCGAACAGGTGTGAACACGATTAAAGTGCCGTCACATCATTTTCATTTTGATTTGGAGCAGGAATTTCCGATTTTAACTACAAAGCAGTTGTTTATCAGGCAGGCAATTCTTGAAATGCTGTGGATTTATCAGGCACAGTCTAATGATGTGCGCTGGCTTCAGGAGCGTGATGTTAAAATCTGGAATGAGTGGGAGATTGACGAAAACGGCATATGGAATGCTATTCAGTTGCTGCCCGATGATAACGGAAATCTTGTTAAAACAGAGGTGCACAAGAATTTCGGTAAAGAATTTGCTCACACAATCGGCACGGCTTACGGCTACATTGTAAACAAATTTCAGATGACTCAGAAGTTGATTGATAAACTTAAAAATCACCCTGAGGACAGGCGTATGCTTATGACCCTGTGGCAGGATGATTATCTTGATACTGCTGTTCTTCCGAGTTGCGTATGGAGCAGTGAGTGGGATATTACAGACGGTAAACTGAACTGCTGGGTGCATCAGCGCAGTTGCGATGTGCCTCTCGGTCTGCCGTTCAACGTTACGCAGTATGCCGTTTTTCTGTCCATGCTTGCACAGGTTTGCAATCTTAAGCCCGGAACAATCGACTGGAGTATAAAAGATGCTCACATCTATGTTAATCAGGTAGACGGTATTAAAGAGCAGATAAGAAGAATGGACGAGCAGGGCGATTTGCCTGCACCGAAACTGTGGCTTAATCCTGAGGTTGACGATTTCTTTAAATTTGATAACAGCCGTGACTGCAAGGATGTTAAACTGATTGACTATAAGCATCTCGGCAAAATCACTTTCCCGATTTCACAGTGAGGTGAGATTATGAAGATTTCAATAATCGCCGCAGTCGGCAGAAATTACGAACTCGGCAGAAATAATGATTTAATCTGGCATTTTCATAAGGATATGGTTTTTTTCAGAGAAACCACAACAGGCTCGACTGTTCTTATGGGCAGAAAAACCTTTGAATCCTTGCCGAAGGCATTGCCTAAAAGGCGTAATATAGTTATTACAAATGATAAAAATTATATTGCCGAGGGTACAGAAGTGTGTCACAGTGTTGATGATGCGCTGGAACTCTGCAAAAATGATAATGTTTTTATTATCGGCGGCGGAAAAATTTATCAGCAGTTTATTGATATGGCAGACAGTCTTTATTTAACAGAGGTTGAGGCTGAATGTGACGATGCTGATACTTATTTTCCAACATTCAATAAGGCTGATTACAGCCGTGAAGTCCTTGCCGAACACGAGGAAAATGGTATAAAGTTCTCACATATTCTCTATAAAAAGTAGGGGTCGGCGTCCTTGATGATTCGATAATTCGGCGACACATTATTTAAAATAAAAAACTGTTGACAATAAACCGATTTTGTGTTACTATATTTGCACAACAAAGAAGAACACACCCGTTCTCCCCTTAAACTTAAGTGAAAAGGGCAATATTTCGGTTTGAATTATTGGTTAAGTGCGGGCATTTTGTGTTCGTACTTTTAAATTTTTAAAGAGGTGTTTTTTATCAGCAAGTCAGCCCCACAACTTAATCGTGAAATCAGGGACAAGGAATTAAGAGTAATTACCGCCGCAGGTGAACAGCTTGGAATTATGAGTGCAAAAGAAGCGCTTAATGAAGCTGAAAAAAGAGGGCAGGATTTAGTTAAAATCGCTCCTCAGGCTAATCCGCCTGTTGCCAAGATTATGGATTACAGCAAGTTCCGTTATGAACAGGCTAAGCGTGAAAAGGAAAACCGTAAGAAACAGAAAACTGTTGATACGAAGGAAATCCGCCTTTCGCTTAACATTGATGTCGGTGATTTCAATACAAAAGTTAATCAGGCAGGCAAATTCCTTTCCAAAGGGGATAAATTAAAGGTTTCTATCCGTCTTCGAGGCAGAGAAATGGCACATTCCGATTTGGGCGTTGCCAATATGCAGAGATTTGCAGAGGCACTCGGCGAGGATATTAATATTGATAAAGCACCTAAACTTGAGGGAAGGCAGATTCTTATGTTCCTTTCTTCAAAACAGGGAAAGTAATTTTATATTGGAGGAATAAATTATGCCAAAGATTAAAACACACAGCGGCGCTAAAAAGCGTTTCAAAACAACAAAGAGCGGCAAGGTAAAGCGTGCACATGCTTATACCTCACACATTCTTACAAAAAAATCAACAAAGCGTAAGAGAAATCTTCGTAAAACTGCAGTCGGTGATGTTACAAACCAGAAGCAGATGAAGAGACTTGTTCCTTACAAATAAGAAGAATTTTTAGAAGAATATTAACTATTTATCGGAGGTATTTAAGTTATGGCAAGAATTAAAGGCGCTATGGCAACTCGTAAAAGAAGAAAAAAAGTATTAAAGGCTGCTAAGGGTTATTACGGCAGTAAGCATCGCCTTTTCAAAACTGCTAAGCAGGCAGTTATGAAGAGCGGTCAGTATGCATATATCGGCAGAAAGCAGAAGAAGAGAGATTTCCGCAGAATGTGGATTACACGTATCTCTGCTGCTTGCAAGATGAACGGAATGAACTATTCAACATTTATGAACGGTCTTAAAAAAGCAGGCGTTGATCTTAACAGAAAAATGCTTTCAGAAATTGCTATCGCAGACCCTGAAATGTTTGCAGCACTTGTTGAGCAGGCAAAGGCTGCCCTCTAATCATACGATTTTGAAGAACCCGATACCATCGGGTTCTTTTTGTTATATGTCCGAATGACAATTCGGAATTTCTCATATGGTATGAAATAATGTCTTTGCTTGCTCGCATACCGCGGTTGCAATCCCGATTTGAATATGATAAATTATAATTGAGGTGAAAATTTATGAAAAGAGAATTGGGTATTGCTCGGTGCGGACTTGCTTGTTGCCTGTGCTCTGAAAACGATAAATGCAGTGGTTGTAATTCAGGTGATTGTCCCGATAAAGACTGGTGCGAAAACAGAAAATGCTCCATATCAAAAAATATCAGCCATTGTTATGCTTGCAGTGATGAGTGCAGAAAAGGTTTGCTCGGTAAAATTAAACCATACGCTTTTACACTTTTTGTTAAAAGATACGGCGAGGAAGAACTGCTCGATTGCCTTGAAAGAAATGAAAAAAAGGGAATTGTTTATCATCGTGACGGCATAATCGGTGATTATGATAATTTTGATGATGTTGAAAAATTGATTGCGTTTATCAGAACAGGAAAAATATGAAAGAATACATATGTAAAATTGCGACCATTGACGAAATGGAAGTCAAGTGGAATTATGAAATAAAAAAGCATAAAAACAGTAATTGGAAAATATGGAAAAGCGAAGCAATTTCACGAGTGAAAAACGGTCAGAGCATTGTTTATTATGGCGTTTTTAACGGTGAAATTATATGTGAAACAACTGCAATGCTTGATAAAAGTATTGTTCAAAATTATGAAGGCTTAGTTGATGATAAAACAGTGTATCTTTGCGCTTTTCGTACTGTTGAAAAACATCAGGGTAAAGGTTATTTTTCAAGGCTGTTTCAATTTATGATTGATGATTTGAAACGCAGGGGTTATAAAAAAGTTACTTTAGGTGTAGAGCCTGTGGAAATTGACAATTTGAAAATATATCAGCATTTAGGTTTTGACACATTTATAAAATCAGCACAGGAAATATACCCTGACGGAACAGTTATTGATGTTGATTATTATGGAATGGATTTATCTTGATTTGTAGGGGAGAGCCTCTGTGCTCTCCCGTTTTTAATTAATTTTTCAAAAACTTCCAATTAACTGTTGCAATTTTGCTTTATATAATATATTATAATTTATATCTTAAAAGAAAAAAGTGATTTTCTTAAACTTATGTAAATGAACAGACGGTCGGTTTTAAGCCGTATAGTATTAAGCCGGGGAGTTTCGGTATGGAAAAAATCACAAGCAAAAGCAATGAAATGATAAAAAATGTTAAAAAGCTTTTCACCTCTCGTAAGGCACGGTTTGAAAAAAATCAATTTGTTCTGGAGGGTGCAAGGCTTTGTTTTGATGTTTTCAATTCCGATTACAAAGTTATCTGCTTTTTGGTTACCGAAAAGGCGTACGAAAAGTATGAGGCAGAATGTAAGCATATGATTGATATTGCATCAAAATCATTTTTGATTACAAATGACATTGCGTTAAAACTTGCCGATACCGAAAACACGCAGGGAATATTTGCTGTTTGTGAATTTTTGAGTAATGATTTTAAGATAGAGAAAAATAAAAAATATATTGCACTTGATTCTTTGCAGGACCCGTCAAATCTCGGCGCAATTATCCGCACTGCCGAGGCACTCGGCATAGATGGTGCAATCTGTTTTAACTGCTGTGATATTTATAATCCGAAAGCACTTCGTGCATCTATGGGCAGTATTTTAAGACTTCCTGTTATTATAAGTGAAAATCTCTGCACAGATATTGAAAATATGAAAGCAGACGGTTTTTCGGTTTATTCTGCCGTGCCCGACAGTTCGGCGAAAGATATTACAAAGATTGATTTTAACAAATCATCTGTTATGATTATCGGCAATGAGGGCAATGGCATTTCCGACGAGGTTAAAAAATGTTCAACAGACCTTGTTACGATAAACATGCTCGGCAGAGCGGAAAGCCTGAATGCTTCAATGGCAGGTGCTATTGCGATGTGGGAAATGCTTAGGAGATAATAATGATTTCTGAAAACGCAGTATATTGGATATGGCTTGCCTGTGCACTCGGCGAGGGTTCAAGAATTAAAGAAATCGTTGATGATTTCGGCGGGGCAAAGCAGCTCTATAACGCCAACATTATGGAGTGGCGTATGAGCAGTGCTCTTGTGCCTAAACAGGTTGACAGGCTTGAAAGAACAGACATATCCGAGGCTGAAAAGATAATAACCATATGTAAGAATAATGGCTGGCATATCATTTGCTTTGAAGATGATGACTATCCGAAAAGACTGAAAGATATTCCCGACCCGCCTGCAGTTCTGTATGTTGACGGCGATTTGCCTGATATTGACGGCAGTGTACTTATCGGCATAGTCGGCACACGAAAGGCGAGCGACTATGCGCTTAAATGTGCAGACGTTATGAGCCGAGGAATTTGTCAGGGCGGCGGAATTGTTGTGTCGGGCGGTGCGCTTGGCGTTGATACGGCTTCACATAACGGCGCAATCCTCGGCGGCGGCAAAACGATTGCCGTTCTCGGCTGCGGACTCGGCACAAATTACCTTATGGAAAACAAGCCGCTTCGTGATGCCATCAGCAAAAACGGTGCACTTGTTACCGAATATCCGCCGTTTGCAAAAGCATCAAGATATACCTTTCCGCTTCGCAACAGAATTATAAGCGGTCTTTCGCTCGGCGTTCTTGTTGTTGAGGCAGGCGTGAAAAGCGGCAGTCTTATCACGGCGAATCATGCACTTGAGCAGGGCAGAGATGTTTATGCCATTCCGTGCTCCATTCTTGAAAGTAATTTTGCAGGCACAAATAAATTAATCAGTGACGGGGCATCAATTGCCCTTAATCCCGTTGACTTGCTTTATCCGTATGCCGAGGAATACGGGCTTGATTTATCACGTGTGCAGACTTCATTTGAAATTGTAAATAATACGAAAATCAAAAGAGTGAATTCAGCGGCAGACGAAAACAGTATTTCATTTGAAAATGTTTCAAAAACGAGGGAAATCAGAGAGAAAAAACGTCAGATTTCCGTTAATCTTACAGGCGATTCAAAAACTGTTTTCGATGCGCTTACAGATGAATTTACGCAGTTTGAAATAATTGCCGATAAATGCGGCATAAGCGCCAACAGTGCAATGTCTGTTCTCACAATGCTTGAAATGAGCGGACTTGCCGAAAGTGTGGGCGGCAAACGTTATAAACTGAAATAATTATCCAAGGCAATGAACAGTAATTTTAACCGCGGTTTGAATTATGCCTCGTTGCCGATTTGAAAGGAATTAACATATATGTCAAAACTTGTAATTGTGGAATCACCGGCGAAAGCCAAAAATATTAAAGGTTATCTCGGAAAGGGTTATGATGTTGTGGCATCAATGGGTCACGTTCGTGACCTGCCTGCAGCACGTCTTTCCGTTGATATAGATAATGATTTTGAACCTAAATACGCAGTGATTAAAGGCAAAGAAAATTTTGTTAAGGATTTAAAGAAAAAGGCAGACAGTGCCGATTATGTTTATCTTGCAACTGACCCTGATAGAGAGGGAGAGGCTATCAGTTGGCATCTTGCAACACTGCTCGGTCTTGATTTGAATGATAAAAACCGTGTAACCTTCAATGAAATCACAAAGCACGGTGTTACAGACGGTATGGCACAGCCGAGGTCTATTGATATTGACCTTGTTGATGCTCAGCAGGCAAGACGAATTTTAGACAGGCTTATCGGCTACAAACTTTCACCATTCATCAGTCAGAAAATTAGGCGCGGTCTTTCGGCAGGTCGAGTTCAGTCTGTCGCACTCCGCCTTGTAGTTGACAGGGAAGAAGAAATCCGTGCCTTTGTTCCGCAGGAATACTGGTCAATTGACGCTAAGTTTACAAATCCGCCGAGCAAAAAGGTTTTCGGTGCTGCGATTTACAGTAAAGACGGTGAAAAACTTAAAATCACAAGCAAAGAGCAGAGTGATGTTGTTCTTGCCGACCTTGAAAACGGAATTTATACGGTGACTTCTGTAAAAAAAGGCACAAGAAAGAAAAGTCCTACTCCTCCGTTTATAACCTCAACACTTCAGCAGGAGGCTTCAAGGCGTTTGTCTTTTCAGGCAAGAAGAACGATGAAAGCGGCACAGGAACTTTATGAAGGTCTTGATATTGCAGGTCACGGCACAGTCGGTCTAATCACTTATATGAGAACCGATTCGCTTCGTATTTCCGATGAGGCAAGAGCGGCAGGCAATCAGTATATTGCAGATACCTATGGCGAAAAGTATCTTCCGAAAAAGCCGAGATTTTTTAAATCAAAGGGCAATATTCAGGATGGTCACGAGGCTATCAGACCGACAATGCCGAGCATTACACCCGATTCAATAAAAGGCTCACTCACAAATGACCAGTATAAGATTTATAAACTTGTGTGGGAACGCTTTATTGCATCACTTATGGAAAACTGTCTGCAGGAAACCGTTAAGGTTGAGATTTCATCAGGCGATTATGTGTTCACGGCAAGCGGCTACACTGTTAAGTTTGACGGATTTACCGTTCTTTATGAAGAGTCCAAAGATGATGCCAAGGGTGAGGATTCGGTTGCATTGCCGCCGCTTGCAGTAGGCGATGAATTAAGACTTAAATCCATTTTAGGCAATCAGCATTTTACTCAGCCGCCTGCAAGATATACAGAAGCAAGTCTTACAAAAGCACTTGAGGAAAACGGCGTCGGCAGACCGTCAACCTATGTAACAATCACTTCCACAATTGTGGCAAGAGAATATGTTAAACGTGAAGGCAAGCAGTTTGTTCCTACCGAACTCGGCGAGGCGGTTACAAATCTGCTTAAAGAAAGAATGCCGAATATCGTTAATGTTAAATATACTTCAAAAATGGAAGAAGATCTTGACCTGATTGACAGCGGCGATAAAAATTATAAGGATATGATTCATCTTTACTATGATGAATTTGAAAAGCCGCTTGAGCAGGCTAAGCGTGATATGCAGGGCGTTAAAATCAAACTTAAAGAAGAAGAAACAGACGAAATCTGCGAAAAATGCGGCCGTAATATGATTATCAAGGTCGGCAGATTCGGCAAATTCCTTGCATGCCCGGGCTATCCCGAATGTAAAAATACAAAGCCGCTTATTTTCAAAACAAAGGCAAAATGCCCCGAGTGCGGCGGCGATGTTATTGAAAAGAAAACTAAGCGCGGCATATCCTTCTATGGTTGCTCAAATTACCCCGAGTGTAATTTTATGACGTGGGATTTGCCGAGCGAAGAGGTTTGCCCGAAATGCGGCAAATCATTATTCAGGAAAAAAGGCAATGTTCTTTACTGCCCCGATGTTGAGGGTTGCGGATTTACAAAGCCTGTTCCGAGAAAGAAAAAGAGTGAAGAAAATTAATGAAGTTTAAGGTTATCGGTGCCGGGCTTGCAGGCGTTGAGGCGGCGTGGCAGATTGCCGAGGCAGGCTATAAAGTAACGCTTGCAGAGCAGAAGCCTGCTAAAATGTCACCTGCTCATAAAAGTGAATATTTTGCTGAACTTGTCTGCTCCAATTCTTTAAAGGCAAGCAGACTTGAATCAGCCGCAGGTCTTTTAAAGGAAGAAATGGCAATGCTCGGCTCGCTCACTGTGCCCGTTGCAAGAGAATGTGCGGTTCCTGCGGGCGGTGCACTTGCTGTGGACAGAGACATTTTTTCAAAAAAAGTCACCGATAAAATTAAAAATCACCCGAATATAGAAATTGTTTATCACGAGGAAGAAAATATTGATACGGCTGATGACCTTATCACCATAGTTGCTACAGGTCCTCTTACAGACGGTAAAATGAGCGAGGCAATCCAATCGGTGTGCGGTGATTATCTTTCCTTTTACGATGCCGCCGCACCGATTGTAACTGCCGAGAGTGTAGATTTTAATATTGCTTTCGGTGCATCAAGATACGGCAGGGGCGGTGAGAGTGATTATATCAACTGCCCGTTCAATAAAGAACAGTATGAAAGTTTTATCGGGGAACTGATAAATGCCGAAGGTGCAGTCGTTCACGATTTTGATGTTTATGAGGGCTGTATGCCGATTGAAAAACTTGCAAAAAGAGGGCTTGACGCTCCCCGTTTCGGACCTATGAAGCCTGTCGGTCTTACTGACCCAAATACGGGGCACAGACCATGGGCGTGCGTTCAGTTAAGGCGTGAAAACAGCGCAGGTACAATGTTTAACCTTGTAGGCTTTCAGACTAATCTGAAATTCGGAGAGCAGAAAAGAGTTTTTTCAATGATACCGGGTCTTGAAAATGCAGAATTTGTCAGATACGGCGTTATGCACAGAAATTCTTTTCTTGATTCGCCGAGAGTTTTAAACAGTGATTTCAGCCTGAAAGCACACCCGAATGTGTTTTTTGCAGGGCAGATAACAGGTGTTGAGGGTTATATGGAGTCAGCCGCTTCAGGCATTATGGCAGGAATAAATGCAGTTCGCTTTGCCGAAACAAATCCGACGGTTACTTTGCCCGAAACAACGATGATAGGTGCTCTGTCAGGATACATAAGCGACAAAACAGTAAAGAATTTTCAGCCGATGGGTGCAAATTTCGGCGTGCTTCCGCCGATTGAGCCGAAAATTCGTGATAAAAAAGAACGCTATGCAAAAATTGCCGAAAGAGCAGTAAATGCGTTAAGAGAGATGATAGACAAATGAAAATTATAGTTGATGCGTTTGGGTGGGCTCGTTTGTGACCGCTCGCAGTGCGAGATGAAGGGAACAAAAAGAGCTGGCAGCGGTCAAAATTCAAATGCAGTTTTGCATTATGAATTTTTGGTACCGCAACTGGATGAACACTGAGGTTGAGTAAATATGAAAATTATTGTAGATGCTATGGGTGGAGACAATGCCCCCCTTGAAATCATAAAAGGCTCAATGCTTGCCGTTGATGAATTCGGCGTTGATATAGTTCTTGTCGGCGATGAGGATAAGATTAATAAGTGCGTAAGTGAAAATAAAATTACGCTTAAAAATACCGAAATCGTTGATACAAAAGGCGTTATCACTATGACCGATGACGCAAAGTCCGTGCTTAAGGAAAAGGCAGATTCAAGTATGGCAGTCGGTTTCAGGCTCCTCAACGAGGGCAGGGGCGATGCATTCGTTTCTGCAGGCAACACGGGTGCGGTTACAGTAGGCGCAACGCTGATTACAAAAAGAATTAAGGGCGTTAAAAGACCCTGCATTGCATCCATTATGCCAAGTGCAAAAAAGCCCTTTATGATGATGGACTGCGGCGCTAATGCAGAGTGCAGACCTGAATTTTTGTGTCAGTTCGGCAAACTCGGCAGTCTATATATGAAACACATTATGAAATATGAAAATCCCACCGTGGCGCTTGCCAATAACGGTGAGGAGGAAACTAAAGGAACCCCGCTTGTTAAAGAGGCTTACCAACTTATGAAAAATGCCGATTATAATTTTATCGGCAATATTGAGGGACGGCAGATACCGTTCGGCGATGCCGATGTTGTTGTGGCAGACGGCTTTACGGGCAATCTTATACTTAAAATGTATGAGGGCGTTGCCAAGGTTCTTATGAACGGCATCAGCGGAATTTTTAAACAGAATATTTTTACACTGCTTGCCGCTGTCGGCGTTATGGGCGGTATCAAAAAAATGAAAAAACAGTTTGATTATAAGGAATACGGCGGCGCCGTTATGCTCGGCGTAAAAAAGCCCGTTGTAAAATCGCATGGATCTGCTGACGCAAGAACGTTTAAAAATGCCATCAAGCAGGCAGTCTGGTTTATCGAAAATAATTTTATAGAAGAAATTGAGAGAGCGTTTGATAAAAATGAGCAATGATTTTAAAGCAAACGAAATTGAATATAAGGTAAAAGACAGAGCGGTGCTTGAAAAAGCAATCGGATATACTTTTAAGGACAGAAGCCTGCTTGAAGAAGCGCTGACTCATTCGAGTTATGCAAACGAGAGCAATCGAAATCTTGTCTGCAACGAGCGAATGGAATTTCTCGGCGATTCGGTTCTTTCCGTAGTGTCGGCTGAATTTCTTTTCAAAAAATTCCCCGATATGCCTGAGGGCAGTTTATCAAAATTACGGTCAAGCCTTGTCTGTACTGCAAGCCTTTCGGGCTTTGCAAGGCAGATCGGTCTCGGTGATTATTTAAGGCTCGGTAAAGGTGAACTGAACAGCGGCGGCAGTGACCGCCCGTCTATCCTTGAAGACGTTTTTGAGGCGCTTATTGCCGCCGTTTATCTTGACGGCGGACTTGAGGCAGCAAGACGGCATATTGTTCATTTTCTTGAAACGGAACTTCAGAACCATCAGATTAATTTCAAGGATTATAAATCACGCCTGCAGGAGTTTATTCAGCAGAATCCCGACGGCAGCCTGATTTACAGAATAACAGGGGAAAGCGGTCCCGACCACGATAAAATGTTTGAGGCTGAGGTTTGCTTTGATTCAACTGTTATCGGCAGGGGCAAGGGCAAGTCCAAAAAACAGGCAGAGCAGGAGGCGGCAAGGGAAGCCTTGCAGTTGATGGGGCTATGAAAAAGGGCAATATTTCAATTTTTGTGCCGCATATCGGCTGCCCTCATAAGTGCTCATTCTGCAATCAGAACACAATAACAGGACACGAAACCGCACCAACCGCGGGGGATGTTGAAGCGGCGGTGAAAACTGCTTTAAATCAGAATGATTTTGAATATGAAATTGCTTTTTTCGGCGGTTCGTTTACTGCAATAGACAGGCAGTATATGATTTCGCTTTTGGAATCTGCATATTCATTTGTTCAAACCAGCAGTCGTATAACAGGCATCAGAATTTCCACAAGACCTGATTATATTGATGATAAAATATTGACGCTGCTGAAAAAATACGGCGTAACCTCAATTGAACTCGGTGCACAGAGTATGAACGATGATGTGCTGAAAATGAATATGAGAGGTCATACTGCCGAAGATGTGAGAAAAGCGTCACGTCTTATAAAAGAGTATGGCTTTGAACTCGGACTTCAGATGATGACGGGTCTTTACGGCTCAGATGATGAAAAAGATTTGTTTACTGCAAATGAAATCATAAAATTAAAGCCCGATACAGTCAGAATTTACCCCACAGTTGTGCTTGATAATACATATCTCGGCTCGCTTTATAAGGCAGGCAGATATATTCCGAATGATGTGCAGAAATCGGTTGAAATCTGCGCAAAAATCGTACCGTTATTTAATAAAAACAATATTAAAGTTATAAGGCTCGGTCTGCACGCATCAGACGATGTAAAAAATAATATGCTTGCAGGCGGTTATCATCCGTCACTTGGTGAACTTGTAACATCAAAAATTATGCTTAGCGAAATTTTATCGTATAAACCCGGTAATTATACCGTTTATATAAATGAAAAATCCATTTCAAAATTAATCGGAAATAAAAAGTGCAACCTGATTGAACTTAAAGAAAAAGGTTACACGATTGATATAGAATTTGATAATAAAATGAATCCTAATGAACTGAAAACAGAGGAAAAATTATGGTTTTAAGAACACTTGAAATGCAGGGCTTTAAGTCCTTCCCCGACAAAACCGAACTGAATTTCGGCAAGGGAATAACTGCCGTTGTAGGGCCCAATGGCTCAGGCAAAAGCAATATTTCCGATGCGGTGCGCTGGGTGCTCGGCGAAACTTCGTCAAAAAACCTGCGCGGCTCTAAAATGGAGGATGTTATTTTCGGCGGTACTTCAACCCGAAAGGCACTCGGTTTTGCTCAGGTTCAACTGACGCTTGATAACAGCGACCACGCTTTAAAGGATAAGGGCGAAATCGTTACTGTTACACGCCGTTATTACCGCAGCGGTGAAAGTGAATATAAGATTGACGGCGAAACTGTAAGACGCCGTGATATTCATGAACTTTTTATGGATACGGGTCTTGGTTCAGACGGCTATTCCATGGTCGGTCAGGGTAAAATTGACTCTATTATTTCCGCAAAAAATGAGGACAGGCGCGAACTATTTGAAGAGGCGGCAGGAATTTCACGTTTTCGTCATAAGCGAACAGACGCTGAAAGACGCCTTTCACAGGCACAGGAAAATCTTGTACGATTGCTTGATATTCTCGGCGAACTTGAAAACCGTGTAGGACCGCTTAAAGTTCAGAGTGAAAAAGCATCAAAATTCCTTGAACTTTCAGGTGAAAAGAAAACGCTTGAAATCGGTGTATGGCTTAATAAAATCAATAAATTTACAAATGAACTCAGAGAGCAGGAGCATAAAATTGACGCTGCAAATGAGTCTTATGAAATCTGCGAAAATGATTTAAAGAAGATTGAAGACGAGATTGAAGAAGTGCTTGCAGGTGTTGCAAAGATTAATACGGAGATTGAAGAAATCCGTCAGGGCGGAGCGCAGTTTGAAGAAGAAGCACTCAGAAAAGACGGCGAAATTTCTGTTATTGAGGCAACCGTAAATCATAATAACGAAACGATTGAAAGACTTAAAAATGAGATTTCGCTTGCCGACGAGGGCAATTCGTCAATAGACAGTCAGATTGCCGAAAAAGAGCAGTTTATTGCAGAAAGCAATAAAATCAGCGATGAAAAAAGAGCAGAACTTGAAGAACTTTCCAAAAAAGTTCAGAATCTTGTTTCTTCAAATGAAGAATTTTCAAAAGCATCTGTTGAACTGAATCAAAAAATCACTTCGCTTACTTTAAAGCAGTCTGACTGCAGGGTTAAAAGTTCACAGGCGCAGTCAAGTATTGATGAAATCAACTCGCGTTTTGCCGTTGTTGATGATAATATTGCCGAACTTGATAATGAAATTGCAGCCGAACAGTCAAGAAAAGATGAAAATGATAAAAATCTTGAATTCTTAAAAGAACGCATCAGCGAAAGTGAAAACAGTCTCAGCGGTTATCGGTTAAAACTGAAATCGAAAACCGATAAGGCAGATGCACTCAAAGATAAACTTGAAAAGGCAAACCGAGCACTTGCCGAAAAGCAGTCCAAAGCACGAATGTTATCGGATTTAGAGAAGAATATGGAGGGCTATTCGGGTGCAGTTAAGGCGGTAATGAAAAGGGCTGAATCAAAGGCACTTTCAGGTATTCACGGTCCGCTTTCACAACTTATTCAGGTTGATAATGAGTATTCAACTGCGGTTGAAGTTGCACTCGGTGCCGCTATGCAGAACATTGTTGCATCAACAGAGGCAGATGCCAAAAGGGCGATTTATTATCTTAAAGACAATCATCTCGGCAGAGCAACATTTTTACCGATTACAAGTATTAAAGGCAGAACGCTTGACGAGGCCGGACTTGATGATAATCTCGGCTTTGTTGCAATTGCATCTGACCTTGTTACGTGCGATAATAAGTATAAAGATATTGTAAGCAATCTTCTGTCACGTGTAGTTGTTGTTGATGATATGGACTGTGCTATCGGCATAGCAAAGAAGTATAAAAACAGATTTAAACTTGTAACGCTTGACGGTCAGGTTATCAACCCCGGCGGTTCAATGACGGGCGGCAGCGGTGCAAGAGGTGCGGGCATTCTTTCCCGTGCGAATATGATTGAAGAATTGAAGGCAGAGGCTGTTAAACTTTCTGCCGAGGCTGAAAAGATTTCTGCTGAATTTAAAATTGCTATGGAAGACGCCAATAAGTGGGGCGCTGAAATGCAGGCAACCGAGGCAGAACTTCGCACTGCCAAAGAAGATTTAATCAGGGCAGAGGGCGAGGGCAAACTTATTTCGGATAAGTTGGCTACAATGAATACGCAAAAACAGAATCTGCTCAGTGAAAAAGAGAATGCCAAGGGCAGAATTATGTTGTTTCAAAAAGCATATGAAAATGCACAGCAGGAAATTGAAACGATTGAAAAAGAAATTGCAGACGCTGAAAATAAACTTGCATCCGTTTCCGGCAACGCGCAGAATATTGCCAAAGAGCGTGAGGATATAAGAACAAAGATTGAAGAAATCAACCTTGAACTTGTGTCACTTGCAAGGGATATTGAGGCGGCGAAAATTGCCTGCGGGGAACTTAATTTAAGAAAATCAACGCAGAGCGACAGGGTAAAGTCCATTGAAGAAGAAATTGCTCTTTACGTCAGCAGAAATGAGTCACTGCAAAGTGATATTGACAGTGTAAGAAAAACTGCAAAGGAACTGCGTGCAAAAGCAAATGCTTCAAATGAAAATATAAAAGACCATATTGAAAAGAGAGACGGCCTTGAAAAACGCTCGGGCGAACTCAGACTTCTTGAAAGAAATAAGGGGCAGGAGCGTGAAAAACTTTCGGGTGAAATAGTTCGTCTTGACGAGCGTAAAATTGCAATGCGCAAAGAGTACGACGAACTTAACGATATGCTTTTTGAGCAGTATGAACTTACAAGACGCGAGGCTGAAAATCTGAATATTGTTATTGAGGATATGACCTCGGCAAAGAAAAGACTGCACGAAATTAAAGTGGCAATTAAAAATCTCGGCTCAATCAATGTCGGCGCTATTGAGGAATACAAGGAAGTTTCGGAGCGTTATGAATTCCTTAAAGAGCAGATTGATGATATTGAAAAATCAAAAGCAGAACTCGGCAGAATTATTGATGATTTAACATCTTCAATGAGTGAAAAATTCTTAACGCAGTTCAATAAAATCAACGAGGAATTCAAACTTTCATTTGCGGATTTCTTCGGCGGCGGCAAAGGCGAAATTGTTCTTGAACAGCCCGATAACTGCCTTGAAAGTCCGATTGAAATCAGAATTCAGCCACCCGGAAAATCGGTACAGAATATCAATCTTTTTTCGGGCGGTGAGAAGTCACTTGCCGCTATGGCGCTTTTGTTCAGCGTGCTTAAAGTTACGCCTGCACCGTTTTGTATTTATGACGAGGTTGAGGCGGCACTTGATGACGTAAATGTTGAACGTTTTGCAAAATATATGCGTAAAATGACTGATAAAACTCAGTTTATATCAATTACACACAGGCGCGGCACCATGGAGGAGGCAGACGTTCTTTATGGCGTTACAATGCAGGAAAAGGGCGTTTCAAAACTGCTTGAACTCCAGAGTGCAGAACTTGCTGAAAAGATGGGTCTTGAGTAATTACATAATAAAATTTTAAGAAATTTGGTGTTGATATGGGATTATGGGATAAATTCAGAAAAGGTTTAAGAAAAACACGTGAAGAGGGCATAACAGCCCAGATGGATCAGGTTATCGAATCATATGAAGAAATAACCGATGATTTGTATGAAGAACTTGAAGAAGTTCTTATTATGGGCGATGTAGGTTTTCCTACTGCTGAAAAGGTTATTAAAAGCCTTAAAAGCAAGGTTGAAAACGACAGAATTACAAGCGTAAAGCAGGTTCGTGAAACGATGAAAGATATTGTTTCGGGTGTCGTTTGGGGCGGCAGTTATTTAAGACTGCGCACCAAGCCGTCTGTTATTCTTGTTATCGGTGTAAACGGTGTCGGAAAAACAACAACAATCGGTAAACTTGCTTTAAGATTAAAAGAACAGGGCAGAAGCGTTATTCTCGGCGCTGCCGATACATTCAGAGCCGCCGCAATTGAGCAGTTACAGGTATGGGCAGACAGGGCAGAGGTTGATCTTATCAAATCTGCCGAGGGTTCAGACCCTGCATCGGTTGTATTTGATACGATTCAGGCAGGCAAGGCAAGAAACAGTGACGTTATCATCATTGATACGGCAGGCAGACTTCATAATAAGAAAAATCTTATGGATGAACTGAATAAAATCAGCCGTGTTATTGACAGGGAACTGCCCGACGCATCTAAAGAAGTTTTGCTTGTTCTTGATGCAACAACAGGTCAGAACGCAGTTAATCAGGCAAAAGATTTTAAAGAGGCAGCAGGCATTACGGGCATTATCTTAACAAAACTTGACGGCACTGCAAGGGGCGGTGTTGTGCTTGCAATCAATAATGAACTTGATGTGCCTGTTAAATTTGTAGGTGTCGGCGAGCAGATAGATGATTTGCAGCCGTTTGATGCAGATGCTTTTGCGGCAGGACTTTTTGACGGAGATAAGGAATAATGGATTTTATTTTAGCAACGAATAATATGAAAAAACTTGCAGAAATGCAAAGAATTCTTTCACCGCTCGGTATAAATGTTGTTACGGCAAAGATGCTCGGTACAGAACTTCCCGAAGTGGAGGAAAACGGTACAACTTTTGAAGAAAATGCAATGACAAAGGCAAAGCACGCATGTCAGTTTATGAATATGCCTGCAATTGCCGATGACAGCGGCCTCTGCGTTGATTATTTAAACGGCGCACCGGGTATTTATTCTGCAAGATTTTCTGGCGGTCACGGCAATGACGAGGCGAATAATGACCTTCTGCTTGAAAAATTAGATGGCGTGCCTATGGAGCAGAGAACGGCGTATTATGTATGCGCTATCTGCTGTGTATTTCCCGACGGAAGGGAAATCACTGTAAGGGGCGAATGCCACGGTCATATCGGATTTGAGCGTGACGGCAGTGAGGGATTTGGCTATGACCCTCTGTTTATCATAAACGGTAGGGCATTCGGCAGATACACCGCCGAAGAAAAAGACAAAATCAGCCACAGGGGCAATGCTTTAAGGCTGTTAACAAAAGAATTGGAGAAAATTTTATGACATCAAAGGAAAGGGCACAGTTAAGAGCCAAGGCTAATCCGCTTGAGCCGATTGTTCAGATTGGCAAAGACGGCATTTCCGATAATTTAATTACGCAGCTTGATGATGCGCTTGACGCAAGAGAACTTGTAAAAATTCGTGTTCATCTTGAAACTGCACCTGAAAGTCCGAGGGAATTTGCAGATAAACTTGCAGAAAAACTCGGCGCAGAGGTGATTCAGGTTATCGGCGGCGTAATCGTTGTTTACCGTAAAGCCGATAAAGAAAAAATCAATCAGAAAAAGCAGGAGCGTGCAAAGGCGGCAGGAAAGAAAATTCCTAAGAAAAAGGTGAAAATCAAAGGACTTCGCCAGAGACAGAAAGAATTTGAAGATGCTCACCCGTGGGCAAAGTATAACAGACCGAACAGGGGCGACAGGCATTGAAAGTAGCAGTATTCGGCGGTGCTTTCAATCCTGTTCATAACGGGCATATAAATCTTGCGAAAAAGTATATTGAACTTCTGAATCCCGATAAAATGCTGATTATTCCGACGGCGAATCCGCCGCACAGAGATAATAATAATTTTGCGGCTGATTATCACCGCTTTAATATGCTCAGGCTTGCATTTGAAAATGAAAAAAATATTGAAATTTCAGATATAGAGTTTAAAATAGAAGGTAAAAGTTACACCTGCAATACGGTTTGTGAGATAGAAAAGCAGTATGAAAATGCAGATATTTATCTTATCGTCGGTGAAGATCAGTTTCTTTACTTTGATAAATGGTATAATTGGCAGAAACTTTTGCAGAAAGTAACGCTTTGCACTGCTGAGCGCAATAAAGATAAAGCGTGCAAAATGAGAGCGTTTGCCGCAAATGTGCTTAAGACCGATAAGTATATTCTTGCAGATTTTGACCCTGTTGTTGTTTCAAGCAGTGAAATAAGGGAAAAACTATATAATAATGAAAGTGTTGACCGTTTAATTCCCGAAAAGGTGTTAAACTATATTAATGAAAATGAACTTTACGGCAGAGAAAATAAATGAATATGAATCACTGATAAAAAGCAGGCTTTCAGAATATAGATACAACCACAGTATGAACGTGGCTGAGTCAGCCGTTTATCTTGCTGAAAAATACGGTGCAGACTGCGAAAAAGCGTATGTCGCAGGCGTTCTGCACGATATCATGAAAGAAGAAAGCCTTGAAATTCAGCGCCAGTTTATTGAAAGTGACGGATATAAAATGACAGGCACCGAACTTGCAGTGCCGTCTGTTTATCATCAGATGAGCGGTGCGGCTTACTGCAAAAAAGTGCTCGGTATTGATGATGACGAAATTATCGGTGCAATTCGTTTTCATACCACAGGCAAAGCAGATATGACGCTGCTTGAAAAAGTGGTTTACACGGCAGATTTTATTTCTGCAGAAAGAAATTACCCAGATGTGGATATTATGCGAAGACTTGCAGATGAGAGCCTTGAAAAAGCAATGCTGCATTCGCTTAAATATACAATAGGCAGTTTATCCGAAAGGGAGATACCCATTCACCCCGATACGCTGAACTGTTATAACTTTATTTTGGAAAATTATTTTGTAAAGGAATGAATATATGAATTCTCTTGAAATTGTAAAAACCGCCGTGAAAGCGGCAGACAGTAAAAAAGGTGAAGATATTCAGGTAATCGGAATAAGAGATTTGTCAATTATTGCAGATTATTTTGTTCTTGTTACGGGTGAATCTTCCACTCAGGTTAAGGCACTTGCCGATGAAATTGAGTTTAAACTGAAAGAAACAGGCGAAGAGCCTCATCATATTGAGGGCAGGCAGTCAGGCTGGATTTGCCTTGATTTTTCAACAGTTGTAATACACGTTTTCTACAAGGAACAGAGAGATTATTTCAAACTCGAGCGCCTTTGGGAAGACGGAGAAATATTAGATACACAAAAGTTTTTGGAGGACTGATTATGGAATATAATTTTAAAAAGATTGAGAAAAAATGGCAGGATATCTGGTATTCTCAGAATACATTTGCCGCTAAGCAGGATTATTCACTGCCGAAATTCTACTGCCTTGTTGAGTTCCCTTATCCGAGTGGTCAGGGTCTGCACGTAGGTCACCCGCGTTCATACACGGCGCTTGATATTGTTGCAAGAAAGAAAAGACTTCAGGGCTATAACGTTCTTTACCCTATGGGCTGGGACGCATTCGGTCTGCCTACCGAAAACTTCGCAATTAAAAATCATATTCACCCTGCCGAAGTTACAAAGAAAAATGTTGCTCATTTCAAAGAGCAGTTACAGTCTTTAGGTTTCTCATTTGACTGGACAAGGGAAATCAATACTACCGACCCGTCTTACTATAAATGGACACAGTGGATTTTCTTACAACTTTTCAAAAAGGGTCTTGCTTATAAAAAGGAAATGGCTGTAAACTGGTGTACTTCCTGCAAATGCGTTCTTGCCAATGAAGAGGTTGTAAACGGTGTTTGCGAGCGTTGCGGTTCTGAAGTTATCCGTAAAAATCAGAGCCAGTGGATGCTTAAAATCACTGAATATGCCGACAGACTTGTTAAGGACCTTGACGATGTTGATTTTATTGACCGTGTTAAGGTTCAGCAGAGAAACTGGATTGGCAGAAGCACAGGCGCAGAGGTTGATTTCAAAACTACTCTCGGCGATACTTTAACTGTTTATACCACAAGATGTGACACACTTTTCGGTGCTACATATATGGTTATTTCACCTGAGCACCCGCTTATCGAAAAATGGGCAGATTCCATTAAAAATATGGATGATGTTCGTGCTTATCAGGCAGAGGCAGCACGCAAAAGCGATTTTGAAAGAACAGAACTGAATAAAGATAAAACAGGCGTTAAACTTAACGGTGTTATGGGCATTAATCCTGTTAATGATACCGAAATTCCGATTTTCATTTCGGATTATGTTTTAACTTCTTACGGCACAGGTGCTATTATGGCAGTTCCTGCTCATGATACGAGAGACTGGGAGTTTGCAAAGAAATTTGATTTGCCTATTATTGAGGTTGTTGCAGGCGGCGAAGATGTTCAGAAAGCACCGTTTACAGATTGTGCAACAGGTAAACTTGTAAACAGCGGATTTATTACAGGACTTTCTGTTGAAGACGCTAAAAAAGAAATGGTTAAATGGCTTACCGATAACGGCAAGGGCAGAGAAAAGGTAAACTTTAAACTGCGTGACTGGGTGTTTAGCCGTCAGAGATACTGGGGCGAACCGATTCCGATTGTTAAGTGTGATAAGTGCGGTTACGTTCCGATTCCCGAAAGTGAACTTCCGCTTGAACTGCCTAATGTTGATTCCTATGAGCCTACAGACACGGGCGAATCACCGCTTGCAAAGATGACGGATTGGGTAAATACAACGTGCCCTTGCTGCGGCGCACCTGCTAAAAGAGAAACAGATACTATGCCTCAGTGGGCTGGCTCATCGTGGTACTTCCTCAGATATATGGATCCTCATAATGATGAGGCGCTTGCATCAAAAGAGGCACTCGAATACTGGGCACCTGTTGACTGGTATAACGGCGGTATGGAGCACACAACGCTTCACCTGCTTTACAGCCGTTTCTGGCATAAATTCCTTTATGATATCGGCGTCGTTCCGAATAAAGAGCCATATAATAAGCGTACCTCACACGGTATGATTTTAGGTGAAAACGGCGAGAAAATGAGTAAGTCAAGGGGCAACGTTGTAAATCCCGATGATATCGTAGACCAGTACGGTGCAGACACAATGCGCCTTTATGAAATGTTTATCGGTGATTTTGAAAAGGCAGCGCCGTGGAATTCAGACTCAATCAAGGGTTGTAAAAGATTTATTGAGCGTTTCTGGAATCTTCAGGAAATTGTTGCTGACGGCGATGCTTACAGTGAAGATGTTGAGGCGCTTATGCACAAAACAATCAAAAAGGTTACCGAGGATATTGATAATCTTAAGTGCAACACGGCTATTGCCGCTATGATGACACTGCTTAATAAGATTTATGATAAGGGCAGTGTTACAAGAAAAGAACTTGAAACGATAACAATTCTTCTTAATCCGTTCGCACCTCACGTTACGGAAGAAATGTGGGATGTTATGAACTTCGGCGGAATGGTTAATGAGGCTCAGTGGCCTGAGTTTGACGAGGCAAAAACAGTTGAAAACACTGTCGAAATCGTTCTTCAGATTATGGGCAAAGTCCGTTCAAGAATGACGATTGATGTAAATATGCCGAAAGAACAGGTTATTGAACTTGCTAAAAAGGATGAAAAGATTGCTGCTGCAATCGATGGTAAAACAATCAAAAAGGAAATCTACGTTCCCGGCAAACTCGTCAACTTCGTTGCAGTTTAATTGTTCGGGCATTAGCAATGATTAAATAACGGTGCGTCGAGGACGCCGCACCCTACGGAATTGTAATAATGCTTTCGTAGGGGCGGATATCATCCGCCCGTATTTGTTAAGGAGTTTAATATGCCGGCACCTGAAATTTACGTTGAAATGCATTTAGTGTTTGATAATGATTTTGATGTTAATATAATAACTGATATGATTGATGTACAACCATATGAATGTAAAACAAAATCTCAAACACGTATTAATCCATTATCCAATCAGCCTAATCAAGGTTTTTGGACATTTAGAAGTGAAGTTATTATTGACTTTGATGTTAAAAAAACACTTGATGAACTTATATCTAAATTTGAAGATAAAACTGAAATTATAAAAGAAATATGTTCTGAAAATAAAGGAAATATATATATTGATATTGTTCCGACGTTTAATTGTAATGATACTCCGGCTGTATATTTTGATAAAAGATTTTTAAAATTTGTAAATGAACTTGACGCGGAAATTGAATTGGATTTATATGCATTAGCAGAGTAATAATTGAAAAACATATTTGATAACGTCATTGTCAGTTTGTAGGGGAGGGTCTCCGTGCCCTCCCGCAAAATTAAATAACCTAAAAACGGGCGGTGCACATCATTGTGTCCGCTCGTTTTTGTGCTTTTTTACACAATTATATTCATATTTTATATTGACTTTTTTTTACTTTACTTTACAATAAAGATTAAATGACATTATTTTCACATTAGGAGAACTGCTATGGCTAAAAAGAAAATCTACACTGTTGCAACATCTCATCTTGATACAATCTGGTCGTGGGATTTTGAAACTACAGTCAGCAAATATATTTATAATACGCTTGTTGATAATATTGCGCTTTTCAAAAAATATCCTACATATACTTTTTCGTTTGAAGGTTCTTACCGCTATGAACTTATGGAAGAATATTACCCAGAACTTTTTGAAGAGATGAAGGAATATATTAAGCAGGGCAGGTGGAATGTCTGCGGTTCTGCTTATGAAAACGGCGATACAAACTGCCCGTCACCCGAGGCTTTGTTTAGAAATATTCTTTTCGGCAATTCCTATTTTGATGAAAAATTCGGCAAAAGGTCGGTTGATATTTATCTGCCAGACTGCTTCGGCTTTGGCTGGGCGCTTCCGAGTATTGCTTATCACGCACATCTTATGGGCTTTACTACGCAGAAACTTGCCTGGGGCAGTGCTTACGGTATACCGTTTGATATCGGCAAGTGGTACGGTGTAGACGGCAATTACATTTATGCTTCCTGCAATCCGCACGATTATTATTTTACCTTAACCAAACTCCGTCAGTGGGATTTTGTTCAGAATAAACTCAAAGAAAATGAAAAATATGGCCTTGACTGGACTTATATGTTCCACGGTATCGGTGACCGCGGCGGCGCTCCTCAGGAGGCTACCGTAAAATATGTTGAAAACGAAATCAAGAAAAATAACAGCAGTGATATTGAAGTCGTTGCCGCAAGCGCTGATCAGATTTATCACGATATTGATGAAAAATTGCCGCAGGAGGTTAAAGACAAACTGCCCGAGTGGAAAACAGAACTTGTTATGCAAAATCACGGTGTAGGCGGTTATACCTCACGTGCTATCGGCAAGCGTTGGAATGCAAAATGTCAGGAACTCGGCGATGCTGCAGAGCGTGCAGGCGTTATGGCGTCTTATTTCGGCACTGCAGATTATAACGAAGAAGTGCTTGAAAAATCGTGGAAAAGGGCAATTGCTCATCAGTTTCACGATGATACGCCGGGCACATCCGTTCAGCGTGCATACAAGCGTTCATGGAATGATTATGCAATGTCAATGAATCAGTTTACAGGCGAGATTGACACATATTTGTCTGTATTTTCTTCGCTTATGAAATCCGATTTCTGCCAGGGCACGCCTGTTATGGTTTCAAACAGTGTTGAGGCAGACAGAACAGGTTCAGTTCAAGTAAGACTCAGCAATATAAAAACACCGTTTGTACGTGTGTTTGACAATAACGGAAAAGAAGTTAAAAGTCAGGTGTTATCTGTTAAAAACGGTGTTACGGAAATTCTGTTTATTGCCGATGTTAAATCGCTCGGCACAAGGGTATATGATGTAAGACCGAGCAGTGAACCCTGTAAAGTTAAAAGTGAAATCTCCATTTCAGACAGTAAAATGGAAAATCAGAAATATATTGTTACTTTAAATAAAAACGGCGATATTTCTTCCATTCTTGATAAAACAGATGATGAAAGAGAGTTGCTGCGTAAGCCGATTATTTTAGGAATGTTTGATTACACAGGCTCAAAAGACTGGCCTGCGTGGGAAATGAATTTCGAAGAGGCAAACCGTGAGCCTGCAAGAAGTCCGATTTTATCATCAATTGAAATTGCAGAAAACGGACCTGCCCGTGTTGCGTTTGAAGTTAAGCAGACAGATAAAAAATCAATATTTGTAAACTATATTTCGCTTGAGGATAACGGTCAGACCGTCAATGTTTACAGTGAAATTGAATGGCAGTCACTGCGCACAATGTGCAAAAACCGTTTTGCGCTTACTGCCGAAAATGAAAAGGCAACATTTGATCTCGGTCTCGGTGCTATCGAACGCGAAAATATGAATGAAAAATTGTTTGAAGTGCCTGCACAGAAATGGGCAGATATTACTGATAAAAGCGGTGATTTCGGCATTTCAATTTTCAGCGAATGCAAGCACGGCTGGGATAAATACAATGATAATACATTAAGACTGACTGCAATTCACACGCCGAAGAAAAACTACAGAATCGACTCTATGCAGTCTATGATGGAACTCGGTTTGAACAGATATTCGTTTGCTGTGTTCAGTCATAAAGGCAAGGTAGGCACTGAAACTCAGCTTGAGGCAAAAAAATATACATATCCGCTTATCGGCGTTGCAATGGATAAACACAGCGGTAAACTTGGCGCTGAGTATTCCTTCGGCGGTGTTTCAACAAATGATGTTATTGTAAGGGCAATTAAAATGCCTCATCATAATGCCCAAAGCGGTGAAATCATTGTCCGCCTGAACGAGGGCGCAAATAAAAATGCTGACGGTTTTAAATTAACTCTTGGTGAGGGCGTTGAGTCTGCGAGAGAACTCTGGGCATCAGAAGAGTATAAGGGCGAAGCAACGGTTGAAAACGGCTTCCTTGTAACGGATTTCAAACCGTATGAAATCAAAACGTTTGCACTTAAACTCAAAGAGCCGAGCGTTCGTGGCGAAAAAGTAAAATCAACACCGATTGCGCTTAGTTATGATGATAAAAATACACATATTCCCGAAAGACTTCTGCCTGAAAAAATTGTTACAAACGGCGTAGAATTTAAGATAGATAAAAATGCGTTTATGACCTGCAAGGGTCAGACAATCAAAACTGAAAACGGCGGAAAAATTGCTCTGCTTATTGCATCAACATCAAAAGATATTAACGCAAAATTCCTTGTAAACGACGAAGAAAAGATTGTAACAATTAATTCTTCGGAAGAGGCATTTGCCGCTTGGGATTTGTATGATTTGTTTGAAACTGCTTATGTTAAAAACGGCAGACTTGGCTATGAATTCACACACAGTGTTGATGATAACGGTAATACCCGCTTTGCAAAGGGACTTTATTTCTGGGTTGTTCAGTTTGACGGCAGTGTTACACTTCCCGATAATTCCAATCTCGTTATTCTTTCTGCAAGTGAGGTTCAGTCACCTAATGCATCGCTCGCAACTCCGCTTTATGATGAGGTTGAAAAGCGTGAGTTCAGTTATACAATGAATTTTAAAGAAAAACTTTGGTATATTCATTCTAAATGCGTCTGGATGCTTAATGATAAAGATAATTTCCTCACGCATTGGAATAATGGCAGAAACGGCAAAAGAGTAGAGCAGACGGGCAAGCGTGCCAGAACACGAACCGTAGAAACAGTAGGTCATTAATATGAAAGATGAATTTATAAAAAACTGGACAACGTATAACGGCGGCGTTTCGCTTAACAGCGAAAAGGTGCAGAGATATATTTCTGTTTTGCCGTCAGAGCAGCAGATAAGGCTTGCAGAAAAGCCGTTTTATATGTTTTTTCATTTCGGAATGAATACGGCAACGGCAAGGGAATGGGGAACTGCAATCGAAACCCCTGATGATTTTACAATCAAAAAAATCAATGCAGACCAGTGGATAAAATGTGCAAAATCGGCAGGTGCAACCGGCGTTATTTTAACCTGCAAGCATCACGACGGTTTTTGCCTGTGGCCGTCTGAATACACTGATTTTTGTGTTAAAAACACAGAGTTTGACGGTGATATTGTAAAAGAGGTTGCGCTTGCCTGCCAAAGGGCGAACATGGATTTCGGCGTTTATCTTTCACCGTGGGATATGCATGAAAAAACATACGGCACAGATGCTTATAATGATTATTTCTGCAATCAGTTAACAGAACTTTTAACGAATTACGGCACAATAAACGAAGTATGGTTTGACGGTGCAAAAGGAGCAAATGCCCGTGCGTTTGAATATGACTGGAACAGGTATTATGCTCTTATCCGCAAGCTTCAGCCGAATGCAAATATTGCCATTTGCGGTCCTGATATCCGCTGGGTCGGCAATGAGGCAGGCAAAACAAGAAAATCCGAATTTTCAGTTGTTCCTGCATCACTCTGTATGGCGGAAACGGTCAGCAAAAACAGTCAGCACAGTGAGGGCGACGCCGCAAAACTGCAAAAAATCACTTCAACAGATGAGGATCTCGGCAGCCGCAGTGTGCTTGATAATGCCGACAGCCTTGTGTGGTATCCTGCCGAGGTTGATGTATCCATTCGCCGTGGCTGGTTTTACTCAAAAAATGAAAACAGAACGGTAAAAAGCGTTAAAAAACTGCTGAATATTTATATAAATTCGGTCGGAAATAACTGCACGCTCCTGCTAAATGTTCCGCCGACGGATAAAGGAGTAATTCATTTTAAAGACGCAAATCGGCTTAAAGAACTCGGCAGAAAAATCCGTGAAATCACCGAAAAACCGATTATTGTTCAGAAACTCGGTATGCTTGGTGAAAATGACGGCTATATTGATTTTGAGTTTGATTCCGTAAAAAAACTTAAATATGTCATTATCAGTGAAGATATTAAGTATTCACAGCGTGTGGAAGCCTTTGATATTTATATCAAAAAGCCAAACGGAAAATACAAAAAAATTTATTCGGGCACGATTATAGGCTCTAAAAAAATTGCAAAACTGAAATCGAAAAAATGCATCGGCGCACGCTTTGTCATCCGTCAAAGCCGCAGCACACCCGTCATCAAACAAATCGGCTTTTATGAATAATTTCAGACTGCCGATAAATGGTCAGAACCACGCCGAAATCATAATATGTATTGGTAATTACACTGCCGTAGGGGTCGATGACCACATCGACCCGTTTTTCAATAATGTTATTAAAATCCCTCAGAAACGTCGAGTTCCTGAGGAATTTGGCGTTTTTTGCCTTTTGCTCGGGGGCAGTACCTATGTACGGCTCCCACTCGCAAAATGCAAAATTCTGTTCCATTTCTCGAAGTCTGACGGGGTGTATAAATTTATTGCTTGCACTTTTTAACACGCCAAACAACCCGTCACATACAGTGGCGGGTTGCTTTATTATCAGGTTGCGTATTATGAATTTTGATTTTATTTAATATAATCCATTTCAATTAATATCCATGCGGCAGGCTCAAATTCTTTCATATATTCTTGATCATTCAACTCATACATTCTTATGGCGTGGTCATAAAATGCATTAAAATATTCCTGCCCTGAATAGCAAACAGTTTTTAAAACCTCATTTGGTGCAAGGTCCTTCAAAACAATCCACATAAGATTATCTTTCATTCCCCCAACATTTCCTTTAAAAAATTCCTTGTAAATATATTTTAGCGTGTAATCACCGTAATTCATTAAAAGATTATATTTGTCGGTGCTGGCATTAATATAATCACCGGGCACAGAGGAATAAGCAACCTCTTTGTTATTCTCAATATCGGCAAATAGTTTTTCAATCGCCTTATCAGTATTAAAATTACTTGCTTCAATGGCTTTTGAAAAGTTATTCTTAATTAGTTGCTTACCGACAGTGCCGTGTATATCTTCAAAGTTATCAATAATTCCCTCGGGGAAAACTCTGTTCAGGTCTTTTAAGAGCAGACCGCCGTCTCTCGGTTCCCAGTATTCTTTTAATGAAAACTGCCCGTTGTCATCAATATTAAATGTAATGGCGGCATATCCTGCACTTCCGCTTGTTTCGTCAAGCAAATCATTATTGATATCAAATTCACCGTAATTCTTGTAAACATAAGCCGTAAGGCAGGTGCGGTCATTTTTGTTATTTATACTGCCCATTTGAGTACGCAGTGTATAGTGGCTTTCAATTTTGTATTGTCCGTCAAGATATTTGCCGTTGTGGTAATTCAGTATTTCACGTGAAATGGCAGATTCGAGATTATTCGTGTTGGGAAGTATTTCATAAATTCTGGAGGGGTGAATAAGCAATCCTGTTGACATAGTTCCGATATTTTCTGCAATAAAAATCGGATCATTATTATACCAATAAACAGTGAATAATGTTGAATGATTATCAGTATAAGTACATTCGGTTATTTTATCAAATGACGGCAGAATTTCATTGCTTAAATCTGTTCCGTCTGCATATGGAATATTACTGAAATATTTAATAAGTTCATTTCTTGTAAATTCACGGTTTGATACATTTGCACTTTTAAAAATAGTATCGCCGTTTATGTCGGCTATTTCAAGGCTGTTTTTATCTGCTTTTATATTTGCATAATATCCGCCGTCTTCTATTATTGATGAAAGAAGGGGACTTTGAAATATGGTTCTTCCTGCGGTGTAGGAAACCTCTGATGAAACAGCGGGCTTTTCAATTAAAGCAGGTGCTTTGGGGTTTGCCGCACAGCCAACAGTTATGGCGGCTATAAGAATAACTGCAAACGCACTGAGCCATACGGCTGGTTTTTTGTAGGATAAAATATTTTTGATTCTTTTTTTAACTCCGCTTTCACAGAAAGAAAGGGGAGAGCCTGTCGGAAAATGGCGTTCTGAAGCAAATGAAAGCAGTGCATTGCTGTAATCTTTTTTTATTTTGCCGTTATTTGATAATACCTTTTCGTCGCAGCTCATTTCCATATCTCTGCTCATAAAATGAAAAGCAATCCAGCAAAGGGGATTAAACCAATGTATGCACAGAATTACATAAGCAAATGATTTTATAATATGGTCAAAGCGTTTTAAATGGAATCTTTCGTGCTCCAAAACATATTTTTCGGTGTCGTCATCAAGCCCGAACGGGATATAGATTTTAGGCTTTATAATGCCTAAAATAAAAGGTGAACTGATTTTATCCGTCTGAT
Source organism: Eubacterium sp. (assembly GCA_014465955.1). Lineage (GTDB taxonomy): Bacteria > Bacillota > Clostridia > Oscillospirales > Acutalibacteraceae > Eubacterium_R. The sequence goes on from JACTVT010000018.1 coordinate 29,257, forward strand.
AAATATTATCTTTTAATAAAATGCTGTCTCTCATTTTCTGCTTCATTTTGATATATTCTGCAAAGCCGTAAATCCACATTGCACATAAAACAGCAAGCCATATATACGGCAAAAATTTCATAAAAGTGTCTTTAAAACTGATAAATCGGGCACCTGTTGTTATTTCTTCGTATATAACAGTGTTGACATTTGAAATGCCTGTAGTCATCCGAGGATATGTTTGCTCAACAAAGTCACTGTTTATATATTGTAACGTTTCGGCACCGCCGTTTTGTGCTTTGCTCATATCAAACGGTTTAAGACTGAACAGGCTGAATACGGATTGAAAGGATATGGGGCAACATAATCTGAATGCAGCAGCAACCCAAAGTGCATAAGAATATTTTTTAGGCAATCTTTTTAAAAGCAATCTTGCAAAAATTACGGCAATTATAACATAAGAGCCTGTTATGCTCATATTCAGCACAGTGTAAAATAAATCGCTCATAATTATTCCTCCTTATAGGAATCAATTAGTTGCTTCAGTTCCTCAGCCTCTTTTTTGCTGATTTTATTACTGCCTAAAAAAGAAACAAGAAATTTAGGCAGTGAGCCTGAAAAAGAATTTTTGATTATGCTTTCGCTTCTGTAAGCCTGCACGTCTTCTTTTGCAATGACTGATGAAACGATTGTGTTTTCATTTTTGGCATAGCCTTTTTCACATAACTTTTTTAAAGTAGTATATGTGGTGGATTTTTTCCACCCAAGTTTTTCACTGCAAAGTTCTACAAGATTGCGAGAGGATAACGGCTCATTATCCCATATAACGCACATAAATTTAAAATCACTTTCGCATATCTTGAATTCCATATAAATCACCTCATAATTTGGTCTGCGGTTGTAGACCACACTTTCAGTCTACAATAACCAACCAATTTTGTCAAGGTTTGTTTTGAATTTATATGTCACATTTTTATGTTTCTTTACGAAAGTAAAGGTGAAGGGAATTTCCTTTTGGAAAGGAGAGTGAATATGTTTGATTCGGTTTTGCTGAAATTAATTAAAACGGATAAGAATAAAGGACTTCTGCATCTCATTGATCAGTATACGCCTTTGGTTTATACGATTGTAAAAAGTAAAATATCCTCAGTCTGTACTGAAGAAGACATTGAAGAAACAGTAAGTGATGTTTTTAATGCGTTTTACAATCAGGCAGAAAGCGTTGACCTGTCAAGAGGAAGTATTGCCGCTTATCTTGCCGTTATTGCAAAAAGAAAGGCTGTTGATGTTTACCGAAAAGCCTCAAAATACACAGAAGTCAGGCTTTTGAATGATGAAAATGAAGCAATTGAATTGCCCGATACTTTCAATCTTGAAGATGAAGTGCAGAAAAAAGAACTGAGAAAGATACTTTTATCTGTTATAAATTCTTTGGGTGAGCCTGATTCAACGATTATCATTCACCGTTTTTATTTAGGAGAAAGTGCTAAGGATATTGCTTTTGTTACAAATCTCTGCGAGGATAATGTGAGAAAGCGCTTGTCAAGAGCACTGCGAAAAATAGAAAAAGAACTGAAAGGAGCCGATTATGAAATATAATATATCAGATGCTTTTGAAAACCTTGAAATCGAAGAAACCGAAAAAATCGTTAACAGTATTAAAGTGAATTATAATGACGAATTTACGGAAAAAATCAGGCAGAGAGTAGTTTATAATTCAGAAAAAACGGCAGATAACGGTATTCATAAAAAGAAAAGATTTTCGGTTAAAAGCGTTATTGCCTTTGCGGCGGCATTTGTAATTCTTTTGTGCGGCATTACTGCAGGCGCAGGAACATATTTTGAGCCGAACAGCACTTTAAATAAAATTTTTCATTTTAAAAATGACTCAGAACTGACTGACGGTTTTGGCTGGAATGTGGATAGTGTCTCGGAATCAAACGGTTATGAACTTCGCCTTACTCAGGTTATGAGCGATAATACAACTCTTTATATCGCTTTTGACTGCCCGAAGGAAGATAAAACCGTATGGATACCGAATCAGCCTGAAATATGTATTAAATTTGACGGCGAAGAGCTGACGAATGGCAGTTATAACTGGTTTTGTAAAGAGGACAGTTTTATTTTGGTGGTTACAAACTATGATAATATAAAAAATAATACAAAGGTCGAAATTGAATTTGATAAACTCGGAAGTTATTTTGCAGGTGATACTGATGAGATAACGGATATTCTGAAATCACAGGGTCATACCGATGAAGAAATTGAGGATTTGGTTTCACACAATGAGTATTGGCTTGCGTATGCTTTGGAACTGCCTATAGAAACTGTTGACGGTAACTGGAGTTTTGAGTTTGATACAATTGAAACAAATGTGAAAAAAGAGTTTGAATATGACGGTTTTGTTTATGAGCAGTATCATACATCACCGATTAAAATTACAAAGGCAGAGATATCACCGCTTGCAGTTTATCTGGAACTGGCAGAGACTGACGGCGAAGTGCCTTCTGATATTTCCGAAGAAGGCTTGGTTATTGAAATGAAAGACGGCACTGTTTATACGTCTAATGACGACAGCCTGCAGGAGGGCACGGTTATGTCCTGGCACGGCACGGAAGGCGGAAAACTAAACGGTAATATGGATATGTATTTTAAAAATATTATAGATACAGATGATGTTAAGACGATTTCACTTGCCGGTACAGTGATTTATACGGGTTAACAGAAAATGCTGAACTGATAATATGAATCGGTAATCATATTATTGTAGGGGAGGGTCTCTGCGCCCTCCCGAAATAAAAATGAAAAAAGCACTCAGCGTTTATGATTCGCTGAGTGCTTTATTTATACTGTTTAAAACACGCTTTTTGTCTGCACTCCAAAGCGGTGCAATCAGGTCTTTTTTTGCGCCGTCGCCTGTTAAACGGTGAATAACTATGCTATCAGGTATAACCTCAACACAAGTTTTTATAATGTCGAGATATTCATCAAATTCAAGCGCTTTGAATTTGCCTGCATTATAATCATTTGCCAGATCAGTGTCTTTTAAAACGTGAAGCAACTGTAACTTGATTCCGTCTGTTCTGCCGTTGCAGACATATTTTACCGAATTTATCATATCCTCTTTCGTTTCGTTCGGCAGTCCTAAAATAATATGCGTGACGATATTTATATTGATTTTCCTTAGTTTTTCAACCGCCTTGTCATATACGGAAAGCGGATAGCCACGCCGTATATATTCGGCGGTTATTTCGTTAATCGTCTGCAAGCCGAGTTCAACAAAAACAGGCTTGATTTTGTTGATTTCATCAAGAAGTGCAATGACTTCGTCGGGCAGGCAGTCGGGTCTTGTTGCTATTGATAATGCGACGATGTCTTTATGATTTACTGCCTCAAAATATTTTTCACGCAGTATATGGGCAGGCGCATAAGTGTTTGTAAACGCCTGAAAATACGCAATATATTTTCCGTTTTTGATTTTCTTTTCTACACGCTTTTTGCCTTGTTCAATCTGTTCTGTAATTGACAAATTCGGACTTTCGGCAAAATCACCGCTGCCGCCTTTTGAGCAGAAAATACAGCCCCGTGTGTCGATTTTTCTGTCTCTGTTAGGGCAGGTAAATCCTGCATTCAGGCTGATTTTGTAGATTTTCTGATTGAAAGTGTTTTTCAGATATTCGTTAAAACTATAATATTTCATCGGCAGTTTCAAAAAATTCTTTAACGTTGTTTTCATTTCCGCAGACGAACGAGCCAAGCGTTTCAAGGTCAATTTCTTTTTTGTCAAGAGTAGAACAGATTCCACCTGCCTCTTTCAGAATAACCATTGCGCCTGCAAAATCCCACGGTCTTAAAATCATTTCGTAGTATAAATCTGCCTTGCCTGCGGCAACATAGCATATATCAAGTGCGGCAGAACCTCCTCGCCTTACTTCAAGGCATTTGTAAAATACCTGCTCGGTAAGTTCAAACGTTTTTTTTGCAAGTTCGTGCTCGTAAGGGCAGGTGCCGAAAAGCACAAGGCTGTTATCCATACGGCAGTCCGAAACGGTTATTTTTTTGCCGTTAAGGTATGCACCCTTGCCCTTTTCTGCATAGTAAATGTTGTTTAAATCGGGGTCAAGCACAACGCCTATGATAAGTTCTTTGTCTTTTGCAAGACCCACGCTTATTGCACTGTGTTGAAAGCCTTTTATAAAATTTGTTGTGCCGTCAATCGGGTCAATGATAAAGCAATAACCGTCTGAAAGCGTTTTGTTGCCTTCACCCTCTTCGCCTAAAAATGAGCAGCCGGGGCAGATTTTCTGCAGTTCTTCAAACAGAAAATCCTGTATCATTTTATCGTATTTTGTTACAAGATTAACGCTTGAGCCTTTGTCCTCAATTCCAAGGTCAGAGCCTGCGCTTTTATAGATTTCTCCTGCTTTTTTAACTGTTTCAATTATTCTTTCCAACATTGTAATCACCGTCTCTATTTTATCATAAATTTTAAACTTATCAATATAATTTAGTATGTTTATTATAATTTTAATGGTAAAGACGGTTCAAAAAATTCTTAAAATATTCGGCAAGGGCGCAACAACTCTGCCCGGCAGAATTGCATTGTTCTTTAAAAAAGATATATTAAAGCATTTGTCAAAGAATGTCCGTGTGATAATGATAACAGGCACAAACGGCAAAACAACCACCGCAAGAATTGTGGAAGAGGGGCTGAAAATCAGCGGCAAAAGTTATTTTTTAAACCGCTCGGGCGCCAATCTGATAACAGGCATTACAACTTCATTTATTTCAAATTCAAACATTTTCGGCAGATGTAAAAAGGATTATGCCGTTATTGAATGTGATGAAAACGCTCTGAAAAAAGTCAGCGTGTTTATCGATGCCGATTTTCTTGTTGTAACTAATGTTTTCCGTGACCAACTTGACAGATACGGCGAGGTATCGTCAACCTTAAATGCTATAAAAACAGGCGCAGAAAATATGAAAAACTGCACATTGGTGCTCAATACCGATGATTCGCTCAGTTTCAGCCTTTCAAGGCTCGGAAATAATTACATTTCATATGGCGTTGACTGTCCTGCCCAATACGGCGGCAGGGGCGATAACGAATACTGCGTATTTTGTAAAACAAAACTGAAATATGATTATAAAATTTACAGTCACCTCGGCAGTTACGCCTGTTCATTCTGCGGCTATAAAAGAGAAAATCCGCAGTACAGCGTTACTGAAATTCTCCAACTTGACAGTGACAGCAGTGTGGTCTTTGCAAATCTGAACGGCAAGAATGCCGTGCTGAGAATCAATCTCGGCGGTATATATAATGTTTATAATGCGCTTGCGGCAGGTGCTGTTTTGGCTGAAATCGGTATTACCGCCCGTCAGATTGAACAGGCGCTTTCGGGCTTTGAGGGTGCATTCGGCAGAATGGAGGATTTTGGCAAAACGAAAATGCTGCTTGTTAAAAACCCTGCAGGTTTTACGCAGACTATGAATTACGTAATGAATCTTAATGCCGAAAATCTTATTTTTGTTCTCAATGATAATAAGGCAGACGGCAGCGACGTCTCGTGGATATGGGATGCCGAAATCAATGTCGGCTCAAGTGTTAAAAACATTTATGCCTTCGGAATCAGGAGCGGCGATATGGCTCTGCGCCTGAAATATGAGGGCTTTGACGTTCAGGTTATAGATAATTATAAACAGTTTTACGAAATCTGCGAGAGGGATAAAACCGTAATTATTCCCACTTATACTGCAATGATGGCTCTGCGCCCGTATCTTGCTCAGAAGCATAAAAAAGAGGTGTTCTGGAAATGAAACTGAAAATTGCGCATCTTTACCCCGATTTGCTTAATCTTTACGGCGATTCGGGCAATGTGCTCTGCCTTGAAAAGCGCCTTGAGTGGCGTGGTATTGAATATGAAACAGACCTTATTTTTGCAGGCAGCAGGTGCAATTTAGCCGATTATGATATTATTTTTATCGGCGGCGGGCAGGATTTTGAACAGCACCTTGTTATGGAGGCGCTTTGCAGGGGCACGGATGAGCAGTTAAAAAAAGCCGTCGAGGAAGAGGCGGTTGTGCTTGCCGTGTGCGGTGGCTTTCAATTGCTCGGAAGATATTATCAGACAAATAAGGGTGATATTCTTAATTTTACAAGTATTCTTGATTTTTACACCGTCGGCAAAAGCAAGCGCTTTATCGGCAATTATATTTTTAAAACCGAAGAGAAAATCAGAGTAATCGGCTTTGAAAATCACAGCGGCAGAACGTATCTTGGCAAAAATGCAAAGCCGCTTGGCAAAGTGCTTTTGGGCAACGGCAATAACGGCAGGGATAAAACAGAGGGCGTGCGATATAAAAATGTTTTCGGCACGTATTGCCACGGCCCGATACTTCCGAAAAACCCCGACTTTGCCGATTTGCTGATTGAAAAAGCACTTTACAGAAAATACGGCACAACCGAGCTCGCCCCGCTTGATTCCTCGCTTGAAATTCTTGCCAGAAAACAGGTAAGGGACTTGTATATTTGATATTGTAATGTCTGTATGCGGGCAATTCGTGAATTGCCCCTAAAAAATACCAATAACGTTCATTGTAGGGGTGGGTCTCTGTGCCCTCCCGTATGAAATATTAATAACACAATTGTAGGGGGGCGACATCCCCGACGACCCGTAAAAAATCAAATAGCGTTCATCGTAGGGGCGGATACCATCTGCCAGTATAATTAAATAAACCAAAAGCGGGTGGGTCTCCGTGCCCTCCCGTAAACATATTATAAATAATTCAATACTGAGAGGGCGTTTTGCCCTCTCTTTTCTGTTCAGAACATAAATTTTCATATATTTCAAAATTTTTCTTGATTTTTTTATATACTTATGTTAATATATTTCAGCGTGTAAAAGGAGTTTTACACCATAAACACACATACTGCTCTTAATCCCAAGGTTATAATATGCGGGATTTTGCCATAGGGCAGATGGAGGTATAACCTTAAAGGAGGAAAAATCAATGGCAAACGTAGTTTCAATGAAACAGCTTTTAGAAGCAGGTGTTCATTTTGGACACCAGACAAGAAGATGGAACCCTAAAATGGCTGAATACATCTTCACAGAGAGAAACGGCATCTACATCATTGACCTTCAGAAAACAGTTAAGAAGCTCGACGAGGCTTATATGTTTGTTCGTGATCTTGCTGCTGACGGCGGTTCAATCATTTTCGTAGGTACAAAAAAGCAGGCTCAGGAGTCTGTTAAGGAAGAGGCAGAACGCTGCGCAATGCCTTATGTAAACGCTCGCTGGCTCGGCGGTATGCTTACAAACTTCAAAACAATCCGCGGCCGTGTGGCTCGTCTTGCTCAACTTCAGAAAATGCGTGAAGACGGTACTTTCGATCTTCTTCCTAAAAAAGAAGTTACAAAGATTGAACTTGAAATCGAAAAACTTGAAAAGTATCTCGGCGGTATCACAGAAATGAAAAAAGTTCCCGATGCAATGTTCATCGTTGACCCGAGAAAAGAAAGAATTGCTGTTTCAGAGGCAATTAAACTCGGTCTTCCTATCGTTGCTATCGTTGATACAAACTGTGACCCTGATGAAATCGACTATGTAATCCCGGGTAATGATGACGCTATCCGCGCAGTAAAACTTATTGCAGGCGCAATGGCATCTGCAGTTATTGAAGGCAGAGACGGACAGGATACAGCAGAAGAAACTCCTGCTGAAGAGGCACCTGCAGAAGAAACTGCTGAATAATTTATAACAATATTAAATAATAAAACAAAATATAGTTTGGAGGAATAATAATGGCATTTACAGCTCAGGACGTAAAGGCTCTTCGTGAGAAGACCGGCGTTGGTATGATGGAATGTAAAAAGGCTCTTACAGAGGCTAATGGTGATATGGACAAAGCAATTGACTTCCTTCGTGAAAGAGGACTTGCTGCCGCTCAGAAAAAGGCTGCAAGAATTGCTGCTGAGGGTGTAGTTCTTTCTTATGCAGATGCAGAAGCTAAGAAGGGCGTAGTTATCGAGGTTAACTCTGAAACAGACTTTGTTGCTAAAAATGAAAAATTCGTAAACTTCGTAACAGATTGTGCTAAAACTGTTATTGCAACAGGCGTTACAACTGTTGAGGAACTTTGCGAGGCTGAATATATGGGAACAGGCAGAACTGTTACCGAAACTCTTAACGACCTCATTCTTTCAATCGGTGAGAATATGAAAATCCGCCGCTTTGAGGTTATGGACGGCGTTGTTGCTACTTATGTTCACGGCGGCGGTTCGGTAGGCGTTATGATTGGCTTTGATGTTGCAGATGATGCTAAGGCTGCCGATCCTGCTTTCGCTGATATGGGTAAGAACATCGCAATGCAGATTGCTGCTATGAATCCTGCATATCTTGATGAGGCTTCAGTTCCTGCTGAGGTTGTTGAGCACGAAAAGGGTATCCTTGCTGCTCAGATGAAGGAAGATCCTAAAATGGCATCCAAGCCTGAGGCAGTTCTTACTAAGATTGCTGCAGGCAAGATGGGCAAGTATTATAAAGAAAACTGTCTTGTTGAGCAGGAATTCGTTCGTTCAGACCTTTTCCAGGGTTCAGTTAAGGGTTACATTGATGACACTGCTAAGAAACTTGGCACAGAGATTAAGGCTACAGGCTTTATTCGTATGACCAGAGGCGAGGGCATCGAAAAGCGTCAGGAAAACTTCGCAGAGGAAATCGCAAAGCAGATCAACGGCTAAGACTTCCGCAAAGATTTCAAAATAATTTGATGTAAACGGCTTAAAACTAATGGTTTTAAGCCGTTTTTATATATCAAAAATAAATGAGGCAAAATTTGCTTGATTATTATAAATTATCATAATTTATTGTATCATTTTGAGGCAAATTTGAGGCTGAAAATGGGGCAAAACAGAACTTAATAATCTTCTGCAAAGTTGCCTCAAAAATAACATATTTAAATATTCTAAATTATTAGGTGTGTAATTATAGAAATATAACTGCACACCTTTATTTTTTTGCTAAAAAATAGAAAGGGGATAGTATAAAGATGTCCAAATGCAAAACGATTGCAATATGCAATCAAAAAGGCGGTGTCGGAAAGACAACTACAACAGTTAATCTCGGTATAGGATTAGCAATGCAGGGCAAAAAGGTTTTGCTTGTTGATGCAGATCCGCAGGGTGATTTAACTGTAAGTCTTGGGTGGAAAGATAATGACAATTTATCTATTACACTTGCAAATAAGATTTTAGACTATATTCAGGATAATAACAATGCTCCTGATGATGTTATTCTGCATCACGCAGAGGGTGTCGATTTGATTCCTGCTAATGTTGAGTTATCTGCACTTGAATTAAGTCTTGTTAATGCTATGAGCAGAGAGGTAGCAATGAAAGGATATTTGAAATCAATAAAAGATAATTATGACTATATCCTCATACACAGGCAAAAACAGCGTGGATTGGATTTCCACCAATTCGTCAGGTGCAGATGATTGTGCAAATCATCTTGCTACACAGCTTTTAATTTGGGAAACCGTTATCGGTGAGCGTGACGAGAACTTCAACAAAATCAATGCTCACGATTACGGCAAGAAAAATATCAAGGAAATCATACAGAGCAATCATCCGCTTAAAAGTAAGATTTTTGCTCACTATGACAGAATTGAAGAATCAGTTAAAAATCATACAAAAACACCGAGCTTTACTGCCAAGAGCAAAGCTAAAGCTAAAACCATTGAATTGAAATGGAACGGTAAAAATTACAGTGCAGATTTAACGGATTCAAACAAGGTATTAGCTAAAGATGCTTGTTATCCTTTAATCGAATGGAATATGACAGAGCGTGACTGCCTTCAATATTGCTATGAGCGTGGTTTTACTTGGGGTGGACTGTATGAGATATTTCATCGTGTTTCCTGTTGGTGTTGTCCGTTACAGAGCTTTGAAGAATTGCGAAAACTACGAAAACATTTCCCTGAACTTTGGAAACAGCTTGAATTTTGGGATAAAAACACTTGGCGAACGTTTAAGCCCGGTTACTCCGTAAAGGCTTTAAATGTTCGCTTTGATTTTGAGGAGGAAAGACAGGCTCAAGGTAAAAGCATTCGTAATAAGGAATTTTATACTGCATTGAGAGAAAGATTAAAGGAGGTCGCATAATGGCAAAGACAGATATTAAAACTGTTGCGAAAAAGAACATCAAGACAATCGAAACTGTCGGTATTATTACTGAAAAAGTAAAAGATGCAGGCATTAAAACAAAAGACGATATTGGCAAGGTAATCAATACCGATGCTGATATTCCTGAACAATATGCTGCTCAAAGATTTCAGGACACTACGCATTCGGCTACAACTGATGCAGCCTATTATTTCAATCAGGCAGGTAAAAAGAGCGTTGCTGATACAAAGAAAAATATTGAAAACGCACAGGTTACCCTTGAGGATATTAAGGCACGCAGGGCGGAAAGAAAGGCTAAAGCAAAATCAGCAGAACATACGAATCAGAGTATTATACAGACTGCTGAAAATGCCCCTAAAAAGCCATCTGAAACAGCAATGAAAAATGCACCCAAAACTGCAAGTAATGATATTCGTATGGGTAATAACTCTGCTGTAAAGAATAAGGGTAGGACAATTAAAACAGCTAATGATGCTTATACAAAGGCTAAAGATATTAAAACTGCAAAAAATACGATTACAACCAATCGGCTTGCAGTAAGCAAAACGGCTGAAAAATCAAGAAAAGCAGCACAGTATATGAGAGAAACAGCAAGAGAGGCGGCTAAAGCTGCTAAGAATGGTTTTAAGGTTTTGATGAAAGTTATCAAGGGTGCAATTAAAGCTGCTGAAAGCCTTGTATCTGCCATTATTGCAGGCGGTTGGATTTCCGTTATTGTTATCATTGTCTTATGTCTTGTAGGTGCATTGGCAAGCTCTTTTTACGGTATTTTTTTCTCAACAGAAACATCAGATAGTGGGATGAACATTTCAAGTGTTATTCAGGAAATCAACGCTGATTATGACAACAGAATTGATGAACTGAAATCTGATGAGTATGACAGGATTGAAATTAACGGCAGTAAAGCAAATTGGAAAGATGTTTTATCCATTTATGCCGTTAAGGTTACTACCGATCCTGACAATCCTATGGAGATTGCAACCGTTGATGAAAACAAAAAATCAATACTGTCAAATATCTTTTGGGATATGAACAGTATTGATTCAAAAGTTGAAACTCGAAAAGAAACAAAGGAAACTGTCACTACCGATGAATACGGTAATGAAATTATTACTACTGATGAAATAACCGTCAAAGTCCTGACGATTACAATTAGCAGCAAAACCGCTGATGATATGTCAAATCAATATTCTTTTGACGATAAACAAAAGGAATATCTTGCAGAGCTGATGAATGACAGCAACGATAAATTATGGGCATCTATTATATTTAGTATAGGTGGAAACACTAATATTGATATTGACTTTGATGCTTTAGATTTTGGTGATGAAACTGTAAATGATACACAGAAGAAAATCGTAGCAGTTGCCACTAATTCAGAAAGCTACGGCATTTCTGCAAAGTCAGGCTATTGTCAAGCTTGGGTAGCAGATGTTTATCAAGCTGTACTTGGCTCAAGAGGCTCTGCTCATTGTGCATTATGTGCAGCAGATATGTGGGCAGTATCACAAGACTTCAGTAAAATTCAAGTTGGTGCAACAGTTTACGGATACTCAAGCAACCCTTACGGTCATGTCGGCATCTATATCGGCAATGGTAAAGTAATACACAATCTATCAGGTACAGTAAAAGTCCAATCACTTGAAAGCTGGGTAAAAGATTTCAAAGGCTTTGCTTGGGGATGGGAAAACGGAAAAATTTAAACAATAAATAATAAAAATACAATTATATATCCTTTTCGTATATACAGTCCGTGTATTTATTAAGTGAAACAAAATAAAATAATTACAAAGACATATACGAAAGGGATATAAAAATGGAATTAGATTATGTAAAACTTGGAAAACGCATAAGAAAAATTAGAAAGGAACAAGGTCTTAGTCAAGAAACTCTTGCAGAGAAAAGTGACTTATCAGCTAATCATCTTAGCCATATTGAACGAGCAAATACTAAAGTAGCTTTGCCTACGTTAATTCAAATTGTAAATGCGTTAGAAGTTACAACAGATGATGTTCTGTGTGATAGTATTATAAAAGCTAAAATTCCATATTTAAATAAAATAAACTCATTAGCTTCAGATTGTGATGAAAAAGAAATAAGATTATTTTGTGCTGTTTTTGAAACTCTAAAGGAATCCTATAGAGATATTAATAAAATGGAGAATAACAGTTAAATATGAGAATTGCAATATGTGATGATGAGATTGAATTTGTTCAAAAAATTAAAAGTTCACTTGAAAAAATAGTAGAAAAAAATGATATTGTTGAATGTTTTGAAAATGGTTTTAATCTTTTAAATGTTGATAAAGAGAATTTTTTTGATATAGTTTATCTTGATATCGAAATGCCTGGAATAGATGGGATGGAAACTGCTGAAAAATTACAACAAATTAACAGAGGTACATTAGTTATTTTTATATCAAGTTACAATTGCTATATATCAAAGGCATTCAAAATAAATGCGTTTCAGTTTTTGATTAAAGATTACGCTGATGAGAATGAAATCATTTCAGAATATAAAAGAGCAAAAGAAAGATATTGCTTAGAACATTATTTGTATTCTATTAGGAAAAAAGATACAATAGAAAAATTTGAGATAAATAAAATTGTATATATTGAATCTAATCGTAGGCACTTATATGTTGTAACAATTGACGGATGTAAACATGAATTTCGAGGGAAAATAAGTGAAGAAGAAAAGAAATTAAGGCTATTTAATTTTATAAGGATACATGAAAGTATTTTAGTCAATATGGCTTATATTAGGCGTATTGATCCCACTTCACTATCTCTTAAATATCAGAATAATGAGCATATTCCTATCAGCAGAAGATATAAAGAAAATTTAATGAATGAATATAATTTATATGTTTCAGGGTATAGTATATGAAGTTTGAAATTGTAATTATTCAGGCAGTCAGTGTATTAATTGAAGTAATTGTTACATATAGTTATTTTGAATCTTTGCTTTCATGTGAAAAGAAAAATAGAAAATACGGATCAAATACAATTATTTTTTATATTGTTATGTTTATTGTACTTACCATTGTTCAAAGTATAATAAATAATATGTTTGTTGTTCCTCTGAGTCTGGCATTAGCAATAATGTTTGTTAGTTTAGCTTATCTTGGTGAATGGAAAAATAAAATATCATTAAGTGTACTTCTTTTTTTGATCTTTGTTTTGTCCGAACTTGGTATGGGAATGATTATGTCTATGTTTTCTCGCAAAAGTATGCAGGGAATGGAAAATAATTTCCTTATGAATTTTCAGGGAATGTTTTCATCAAAAATGACGGCTTTTATAATTGTTAAAATGATTGCCAGATTCAAAAATAAACATATATATTCATTAAAAATGAAATCATGGCTAG
>JACTVT010000066.1 GCA_014465955.1 Eubacterium sp.
CAGAGTTAAAATATCCTGAAAGAGGGGATTATATTCAATTTACCTTCGATAAGAGTGAAAAATATAATTATTATTTTTTATCAAATGTTCAGTATTTCAACAACACTGCATACAACTCTGAAGATATTTGCATAGCTGAATACGATTGTGGAACCTGTTGCGGTCACTACAGTTACAAATATAAAGAAAATCTTAATAAAAAAAGACATTTTCAAGATAAAGAAACACTGATAAACGAAATTATTAATAACGCAAATACAGTTTACATAACACCATTTAGTAAAAAATACCATTACAGTATAAGTTGTGCAGGTAGAAATGCAGCAGATGTAAAACTTGACCAACTTAATGAAGATTTCAAACCTTGTAAAGAATGTATTGAATAATAAAAATAACCTCTCGACTATTGGCGTAGCCGAGAGGTTAAGAGCAGGAATGTGATACAATCCCACAAAGCAATATGATTGTACCACACCCTGCTGAAATAGTCAAGCAGGGCATTTTTGCGCCCGTTTTTAATGCAGTCGCCTGCAAAACAACAAAATCAAGGAGTGGTATATATGGCTAAAAATCAAAAGTCAAAAAGCAGATATAACGGCGAGGGCTCGTTGTATTTTGATAAAAGTAAAAACCGATGGTACGGCGTTGTCACTGTCGGTTTTGATAATGACGGCAAACCCATACGAAAAAAAGTCAGTGATAAAGAGCATAAATCGGCTAAGAAAAAATTTGACGAGTTGAAGGAACAAGTGCGCAAAGGCACTTACGTTGATAAGGATAACAGTAAACTTTCCGATCTGATTTCTTTTCTGATAGAACGTGACAAGGCACTCAATGTTATTAAGGAAACATCTTATAAAAGAAGAAAAGAAACACTGAAAATAATTGAAGATTCTGTTATTGGAAGAATGCCTATACAAACGATTGATGAAACGAATTTATTAATATTTTTCGGCTCTGTCACCGATTACTCGCAATCTTATATAAACAAAATATACCAAAGCATCAACGGCGCTTTCAAATATGCTCAGAGCAAAGAGATCATTTACAAAAACCCACTGGAACAAATCAAAGTACCGAAATCAAATATTTCAACCAAAAAAATCACCGCATTAACAATCGCAGAACAGCGGCGATTTATTGAAGTTTTGCATAACGAAGAGAAAAATCATAAATTCAGATATATCTTTGAATTGATGCTGTGCACCGGGATGCGCTGCGGTGAGGTCATAGCTCTCGACAGATACAAGGATATAAATTTTAAAACAAATCAAATCTATGTGCGCCGAACGATGACTAAAGATGAGAATGATAGACCGGTTCTCGGTCAATCAGCAAAAACAATTAACGGAATCAGAACCATATCAATGAACGCAGCCTGCTGTAAGATTTTAAAAGAATACATTGATACGAAATTCGCTGACAACGAAGAAAATTTGTTGTTTTACGATTGCAACAAGCGTTTATCCACGAATCAAATAAATGCTTCGTTCAAACGAATAATCGTTAAATATAAAATCATTCCGATGCACGAAGAAATTAAGCCATTATCTGAACGTGACAAAAAGAGAAAGAAAAATATAGCGTATAAAAAATATACTTATTACAAAAAAGACGGCGACAGCTTTAAATTATTAGGCGTTAATCCTCCTGAAGATTGGAATAAAAAATCAGCCAATTATTATTTTAAAAAGATAACTGCAGACAAGGAATTTACACTCCATATGCTTCGGCATACATTCGCTACAAGATGCATTGAGAGCGGCATGCCTGCAAAGGTATTGCAAAAAATTCTCGGTCACGCCGATATCCAGACAACCTTAAATACATACTGTGATGTATTTGAAGATTACGAAGAAAACGCAGTAAAAAAGGCAGAGCAGTATATGCAGAAATTGCAATTAATTGTTTAATTGCTCCCCGTGTTGCTCCCCTATTTTACAAAACATTGCAAATTCCCTGTGTTTAAGCCAAATTTCAGGAAGTAAATATTATTCGATTCCTGTCAGGTGCACCAAAAATAAAGAGTGTCCTCAGCGGATTTTGATCCAAAAGGGACACTCTTTTTTTATAATATTTATATCTTTATTTATGACTTCTTCGTTTTACCACTGCGATGGTAACGCAGTAGACGGCTTTTGCGCCGTAGGCTTTAAGAGTAAGCGCAACCGATGAGAGTGTTGCACCTGTTGTTTTAACATCATCAACAAGAAGTATTGTTTTGCCTGCAACATCAACGTTTTTAGCAAGGTCAAACGCATCATACATATTTACAAAACGTTCTGTTACAGACTGCCTTTTCTGTGACTTTGTTTTTCTTTTCTTAACAACTAAATCGGAAAAAGGTATATCACATTCTTCAGATACAACCTTTGCAAGAAGTTTTGATTGATTAAATTCTCTTTTGATTTCGTCGCTTTTTCTCATAGGAACATAAGTTACACAGTCAAAATCAATCAGTGTATAATACTTTTTTACTGTATCGGCAAGTATTTTTCCGTAACTTTCAGCAAGAAACGGCATGGAATGCATTTTAAAATTTAGTATTCCCTGCTGAATCTGTTCTTCATAATAAAACGGTGCGATTACTGCTTTATATTCTCGGATTTTCTGACGCTTTTTACAAATACACTCGGACTTATTACAGCCGCATTTCGGGCAGAACGGCGGATTTATCACGGGCAGATCAACGCAGTTTTCACACAAGTCTTTGTCAAACTCAACAACCTCACCGCAGATGCTGCAGCGTTTCGGAAACAATGCAGTCTGCATCAATTTCAAAACATTTTTCATACGGTTATATTATCTTTTATGCTTTCGTAAAATTTATCGCTGAAACCGCTTATATTCTTAACTTCCTCAGTACTTGAATATGAACCGATTACATTTCTGTAAGCAACTATTGCATTTGCTTTGCTCTCGCCTATTCCCGGGATCTGCTTTAATTCTTCAGGTGTACAAGTGTTAATATTCACTACAGCGTTTTCATCTTTTTCAATTTTTGCAGAAGATGATGAACTGTTTTCTTCCGTCAAAGCGGATTCATCAACTGTCACAGCAGTTGAAATGCCCTCTGAAGATTTAGTTTTTGAAATCATTTTTGGCTGCGACAAAGCAATATACAGAATAATAACACCGACAATAATTAATGAAACACCTATTAAAATTTCCGACTGAAACTTATCGCTTTTTACTGAACTTTTTGTTTGTTTTTTTGCCATAACTGATATAACCGTTTTGCTTTTTATTATTATATTTTGCCTGCGAACCGTTAATCAGGCAGTTTTTGCCCGAACCTATCAAATCGGTTCTGTGCGCCTTTCTAAGAGCCTCTTCACACAGTTTATAATTCTTACTGTCATAATACTGAAGCAGTGCTCTTTGAAGCGCTTTATCATGCATATTTTTAGCCACATACACTTTCTCCATTGTATATGGGTCAAGTTCGGTATAAAACATACAGGTTGAAATTGTTCCGGGTGTTGGATAAAAATCCTGCACCTGCTCGGGTCTTATATTATGCTTTTTCAGAAAAACAGCAAGTTCTATTGCGTCATCAAGCGTTGAACCCGGATGACTTGACATAAGGTAAGGTACAAGATATTGTTCTTTATGTACTTGTCCTGTATATCTGAAATAACGCTTTGAAAATTCAATATATGCCTCAATATGAGGTTTGCCCATTTTATCAAGAACTGCTGCGCTGCAATGCTCGGGGGCAACTTTTAACTGTCCTGAAACGTGGTACTCTACAAGTTCACGGAAAAAAGTATCATCTTTATCCTGAAGCAGATAATCATATCTGATACCGCTGCGGATAAATACCTTTTTAATATTCGGCAATGAACGGACACTGCGCAGAATATCAAGATATTCACTATGATCGGCAATTAAATTCGGACACGGTTTTGGTGCAAGGCACTTTTTACCCTTACAAAGTCCATGATCAATCTGAAATTCACACGACGGTTTTCTGAAATTGGCAGTAGGACCGCCGACATCGTGAATATAGCCTTTAAAATTCTTAAGGGTTGTAAGGAGTTCTGCCTCTTTAATAATGCTTTCCTTACTGCGTGAAGTAACATATCTACCCTGATGAAACTGAATGGAGCAGAAATTACATGCACCATAACAACCACGGTTATGAGTAATCGAAAATTCGACCTCCTGAATACCGGGAACACCGCCCTGACTTTCATAAATCGGATGATATGTACGCATATACGGCAATGCATAAACGGCATCAAGTTCATCGGTTGTAAGCGGCGACATAGGAACGTTCTGAACCACCATTAGTTTGCCGTGTTTCTGGCGGACTGCTCTGCCCCTTATATGATCCTGCTCGTCCTGTTCTATTCGGACAGATTTAGCATATTCCTTTTTGGAATTTATACAGTTTTCAAGTGACGGGACTTCAACACCGTCATACGGTGTATTGCGAACATCAACAGCGTAACAGGTGCCTTTGATATCTGTTAAATCGGAAATTCTTTCACCATTATTGAGCCTGTCTGCAATTTCAACAATCTGCTTTTCGCCCATACCATAGATAAGCAAATCTGCTTTGGAGTCAATAAGTACTGACGGTTTAATCTCATCTGCCCAGTAATCATAGTGGGCAAAACGGCGAAGAGAGGCTTCAAGACCGCCGAGAATGATAGGACTGTCGGGATAAAGCCGTCTTACTATATTTGAATAAACAGTAACTGCCCTGTCTGGTCTTTTACCTGCTTTTCCGCCTGCGGTATAAGCATCATCGTGACGTTTCTTTTTAGAAGCAGTATAATGAGCAACCATTGAATCAATATTACCCGATGTAATTAAAAATCCGAGTTTTGGTGTGCCGAACTGCTTGAAATCACTGTCATTGTGCCAATTCGGCTGACTTAAAATTGCAATCTTATAGCCTGCATTTTCAAGCACTCTTGAAATAATTGAAACGCCGAAAGACGGGTGATCAACATAAGCATCACCCGTTATATAAACAAAATCTACGCTGCTCCAGCCTCTTTTTTTACAGTCATCAACACTTATAGGTAAAAAGTTATTCATCAAAATCTCCACTGCTTTGATTATCTATAATTCCGTCATCAACCTCGTTTTTGATAATTGCTTCATCAATAGAAATCTGCTCGGTATTATCGGCAGTAAAATCTTTACCGCTTTCATATGCTCGCTTTTCAAGCCACATCTGCTTTGTCATAAGTACCTGTCTCGGTTTACTTCCTTCAGCAGGACCGATTACACCGTATTCCTGCAACTGGTCAATAATTTTTGCGCCACGAGCATAACCGACTGACAGTTTGCGCTGTAAAAATGATGTAGATGCCGTACCTGTTTCCATTACAATTTCAGCCGCTTTTTCAAATAACGGGTCAAAATTATTGCCCTCGGCCCCGTTATCTTCAAACGGATTTGATTTCTTATCCGTTACGGCTTTAGCCTCAATTTCTTTCTGAATATTTTCATCGTATTCGGTTTCGCCCTGATTTTTGATGAAATCACAAAGTTTTTCAACTTCTTCATCGCTGATAAAACAGCCCTGAACACGCAGTGGTTTTGTTGCACCTATAGGGCTGTAAAGCATATCACCGTTACCGAGAAGTTTTTCAGCGCCCGAAGCATCAAGGATCGTTCTTGAGTCAATCTGAGATGAAACAGTAAGTGCAATACGAGATGAAATATTTGCCTTGATAAGACCTGTGATAACATCGACTGACGGTCTTTGCGTGGCAATAACGAGGTGCATACCTGCGGCACGCGCCATCTGCGCAAGACGGCAGATGGAGTCTTCAACCTCTTTCGGTGCCGCCATCATAAGGTCTGCAAGTTCATCAATAAATATACATATTTTGGGCATAAATTCCATATCATCATGCTTTTCGGCATACTTATTATAGCCTGAAATATCACGAACGCCGATTTCGGAAAACTTGTTATAACGCTGCAGCATTTCGGAAACTGCCCAACCGAGCGCACCTGCGGCTTTTCTCGGGTCTGTAACAACAGGTACAAGGAGATGCGGAATACCCACATATTTTGAAAATTCTACCTGCTTCGGGTCAATCATAAGGAATTTTACTTCATCGGGCTTTGCCCTGTAAAGCATAGAAACAATGATAGAATTCATACATACTGATTTACCTGAACCGGTAGTACCCGCAATAAGCAGATGCGGCATTTTGGCAATATCGCAGAATACACTGTTGCCGCCGATATCCTTACCGAGACCTGCGGAAAGTTTTGATGACTGCTGAACAAATTCAGGCGTTTCAATAATTTCACGCATAAAAACACTGTTTTTGACAGTATTCGGAACTTCTATGCCTACTGCCGCTTTGCCCGGAATAGGCGCTTCAATTCTAACGTGAGTAGCGGCAAGATTAAGTGCAATATCATCTGCAAGATTTGTAATTTTAGAAATTCTGATACCTGCGGCAGGCTTAAGTTCGTACCTTGTAACGGTCGGGCCGCGGCTTATATCGGTAATTGTAGCGTCTACATTAAACGAATGAAGAGTATCAATCAGTTTTTCAGCGTTTTCCTTAAGTTCACCACTGACATCTTTAACAGATGCGTGAACGCCTTTATTGAGCAAATCAACAGACGGCATAACATAATCGTCAACAGTTGCTTTCATCTGATTTTCGGTAACCTCAAATTTTTCAAGAGGCTTGCTTTCATCAGCATTTGAGACATCACGAACAATTTCGTCAATGGATTTTGATTTGTTTTTCTCTCTCATAGCCTTATTGCGTGCAGTTGTTTCATTGATTTCGTCAATAATATCTTTAGGTACGCTCGTCATATTTTCTTCAGGTTCAATAGCAGCATCGGCAGATTTTTTCTGCTTTCTGCCTTTTTTAGGCTTGTCTTCCTCAAGGGGAGAAACTTCATCGAGCGGAACATCAATATTATGCTTATTCATCTTACGCTGTTCAATTTTTTCTTCAATTGCAGGTGCAACCTTTTCATATGTAGCCTTTGCAGGAGCGGCAGCACCTTTCAAAAACTGAATGATTGTAATTCCAGTAAGAAACATAAAATCAACAAAAACAAGCACCAAATCGACAACAATTGCGGCAGTTTTGCCAAAGGTGAGTAAAAGCCAGCCGACAAGCGCACCGAAAAAGCCGCCGTTAAAATTTGTCGGAGCATCTGTAAACGAATCTGTAACGGCAGTTTTAAAATCTGCGCCGGACTGATTCTGAACAATATGGATTAATGCCGAAATCAGAAATATCATTAAAATACATTCAACCGCTTTTGCAATAAATTCATAGGGTCTGTTGTCCTTAACAGAATAAAGAACAGTGATTACAACCGTTAAAATCGGAAATAGAATGGAAGCAAGATAACCGAAAAGACCTACATATGTATTATGAACGAAATGCCATGCACCCTCACCGCTGACAACGGCTACGAAGAAAAATATAATTGAAACCGCAAACAGAACTACGCCTGCAATTCTGTTTACAGCCTCTCTTTTTTCAGCCTTTAACGCCTGCTCCTTTGCTTTTTGATTTTTGCTTTGGGCAGGCTTTCTTTTTTGTGTATTTTTTTTGTTATTATTAGCCATACTATCCCCTATTCATTATCAATTCAATTACACCTGCAAGCACCGAAATACTACCGATTGCAAAGTCGTAATAAGAAAAATATTTCAGATGATTTTTTGAAACAACAAAAAGCAGTAATTTTGCGCACAAAAACGAAACTGCGCCGGCAATTACTATGGCAATAACGCCCTCAATAATTGTTACATAGGTTACGCATTTTATAATTTCGGCAATACCGAAAATAATCAGCATCGGCACTGAAAGTGCAGTAAAATACCTGAAAGCCACTTTTTTATTAACTCCGAACAAAATCGGGATACAGATTGCAATTACAGTCATTGAGAATCCTGCAATAGGCAATGTGATAAACAGTAATACAGATACAATAACCGCACAGGGCAGACCGAGCGGATGCCCTTTTTCATTTTTAGCAAGTTTAAATGAAGATAAAAGCAGCAAAACGGCAATGATGATAAAGCAGATACCCTCGCTGAGAACATTTCCGTCATATGAAACAGACTGTAAAATACTGTAAATATTTCCCTTTTCGCCGATTGGAATTAAATAAAAAGGCAGTAAAACATAAGGAATCAAAGTTAAGTACATAAATTTGCGGGAATTAGTGGATTCGCTGACTCTTAGATTTTTCTTAAAAAGTTCACTCCAGCCCATAAAGAACTCATAAATGAGTTTGATAAATACTTTATAGAAAGCAATTATAATTCCTATTGCTATTCCGATATGTACAAGACCCGTAAGTTCAGAGCAGGTATTCGAATACCTGCCTGCAAAATCGTGAAATACAGCCGAATGACCTGTTTCAGACACGGGAAACAGGAATGTTACCGCCTGAGCGATTGCCTGAAAAATTGCAGTTAAGATTGACAAGGTTTTTACCCCCAAACATAGAAGCGTTATCAACAAAATAGCCTGAACGCACATAATCATAAGGATTGCTTGAACGAATACTGTTACAGGCTGAAAAATTACTTTTGTTATAAAAAATATCCTGCTCGTTTACTACAGACCAAAGCATTTATTGCTCCCCTTTCTCAATCGTATCATTCAGAAATGAAAGAGCGTCGCAAAGACCGCCGAGTTCATCAATAAGACCGCAGGCAACTGCACCTTCACCGTCAAGCACCGTGCCGACGTCCATAACGAGTTCGCCTGTTTTAAGCATAAGTTTTCTGAAATCATCAGAAGAAATTTTTGAATTGCTTTCTACAAAATTAACAATCCTGTCCTGCATTTTTTCAAAATAAGACAAAGTTTGCGGAACACCGAGCACAAGCCCGTTCATTCGCACGGGGTGTACGGTCATTGTAGCGCTCGGAACAATAAAACTTTTTTTGCAGGAAACTGCAAGCGGCACGCCGATTGAATGACCGCCGCCGAGAACAAGTGACGCAGTAGGCGTTTTCATGGTTGAAAGCAGTTCGGCAATAGCAAGTCCCGCTTCAACATCGCCGCCGACGGTATTCAGTATAATCAACAGACCCTCAATTTCTTTGCTTTCTTCAATCGCAACTAACTGCGGTATTACGTGCTCATATTTTGTAGTTTTATTCTGACTCGGCAAAATATAATGCCCCTCAATCTGCCCGATAATTGTAAGGCAATGAATAAAATGTCCGTCTTTTTCAACAGTGATTGAACCCGTTTCAAAATCATTTGAGGCATTACTTTCAGCAGATATATTTTCATTTTCGGTTTCAGGCATATAAAAAAACTCCTTTTGCAGATATATAGAGTTATTATGCCCAAAAAGCCTTATATATTGTAT
>JACTVT010000019.1 GCA_014465955.1 Eubacterium sp.
ACAGAATGAGCGTTACTCGGCGTATCTTATTAATTGTAAAAATGAATATATTATATATGTAGTGTTTTTATTTTAACATCTTTTGCATTAATTGAAAAGATATATTTTATTAATTTTAGGTGAAATTATGATTTATATAACAGGTGACACACACGGAGATATTTCCTGTTTCAAAAATCCAAAACTGAAAAAACTCGGTGAAAAAGACATTCTTATTATCTGCGGTGATTTCGGCTTTTTATGGGACCCCAAAAGTGAAAAAGAAAAGAAAAATTTAGAAATTTTAAAAAAGAAAAAATATACAATCTGCTTTATTGACGGCTGCCACGAAAACTATGATATGCTGGGCAGTTACACGCCTTACAGATGGAAAGGCGGCAACACACATAAAATTGCAGACAATATCTTTCATCTTATGCGCGGTGAGATTTTTACATTTGAAAACAAATCATTTTTTGTTTTAGGCGGCGGCGAAAGCGAAGACCGTGATATGCGTGAAGAAGGCATTTCGTGGTGGAAAGAAGAAATGCCCGGCGAAGAGGAAATCAAAAATGCCGAAGAAAATCTGATGGCGGCAGAAAAGCAGGTTAATTATATTCTGACTTATGAAGCACCTGCCATTGCCAAAGACTTTCTTAAGCTTCACACTAACCAGTATGTTAATATATCACCTCTCAATACCTATCTTCAGGTGCTCACAAAAGATATTGATTATTATCACTGGTATTTCGGTTCACTGCACACTGACCTTGAAATCAGCAAAAAAATGACTGCCGTTTTCAGCAAAATACACGAAATTAAATAGCAAATATACAGCAAAAAGCACTGAAGAAATTTAAAATTTCCGCAGTGCTTTTTTCATAATTATTAAAAAAATACTCGCCGAACAGCCAAAAAAACAAAACCTTAATTATTAAACATTCGATATATCCTGTTTTACTTTGATATTTCAAATAAAAACCGAGCATTATCCTCATACCAGAGAGGAAAATTTGTACCCCACACATTATTATACAAAACATATGTGATACCGTCTGTTTCTGCACTTTCAAACTTATTATCAAACTGAAGAATTTTGCCTCTGCCGATTGAAACAAGCGGTGAATGATGATTTATAATTCTGTAATTCCGATTATCACACGCCAACTCTGTACCGAAAACGGCATGCAGATTTCTTCCGCCTTTTGAGGCAACGGATTTAGGATCAATTTCATCAGAAATCTTTATAAGATTAATATTATTATTTGACGGGAAAAGATGCATATAAACAGCCTCGGTAAGCCTATTGGCATCTTTGCCGAACCACGATACATCTATTTTTACACCGTTTTCATTAAGCGTATAAATAATCTGTATCAATCTCGGTGCGCCGAGTTCCTCGCAAAGCCGTTTTTCGCATTTCAGATGAACAATAACCTGATTACCGTCACGCACGGCTCTGTCAGCAAAATATTCAAACCTGCCTGCAGGATACTTATCGTTTTCATATTTGAGCATCGGTCTTGCAAAGTCAGGAATTGCCCAGACTGCCGTTTGTTCAAGATTTCTTGAATAATGATTTAACCAATAATTATAATCATCATCGGAAAACGAAAAATACTCCATAACAGGCTCGTCATTTTCACGGATAATTTCATCATCACCGAAAGCAAGATAACCTATGCCGCCTTTTTTATTAAGTTTAAATTTCCAGCCGCCGCATTCAACGGTTTCAAATTCGGAAATGCCCTCAGGTAATTGCATAGGCGCAGCGGGAATCAGCGCAGACAGTGCCTTGTCTGCCGCCGCTTTATGCTCGTCACTCAAATGTGAAAGTGCGAGATCAATATAATCTCTCTGCTCCTGCCAACTTTTTTCAATATTTTTATAAGAACCGGGCTGATAAGAACCAAACATCCTATTGAACGCCACAATAAAATTATGTGGAAATCCGCGGAAAAGATGCTTGATTTTCACTTTATCCGCACTTCTTGCCGCCTTAAAATCTTTTTTCAGATAATGGTCATAATCAGCAAAATGCATTTTTGAATCCATACCGCAGGTGTGCTCGGCAATACAAATCAGGGCATCTGAAAATCCAATATACTCCTCACTGTATCTCTGCATACTGCCGTCGTTTAACCACTCACGCTTCAAACGCATAAGTTCACGCAGTGAGGCCGATTTATACGGGTCTGTCGCCGCACCGTGAATCCACGTGTCTCCGATTTCACCCTCATAAACAGGAAGTTTGTCTTTATACTGCCATATAACATCAGCAAAATCATCCATAGTTCCTGCCGTAACTTCATAATCAGAAAACTGTGACTGAATTTTATTGAACTTATTCATAACTTTTTCAGGTGACGGTGCACCGTGATTATCAAGTGTATGATCAAAGTAAAGAACTTCATCCATAAAATCGCTTTTGAACGCTCCGCCGTAATCGCCCGAATAAACTACCACCACTTCACTGTCGCCGTTTTTCCACAAAAAGCATTCAGGTACTTCCGGTATTGCAGATGCGCCGTTAACGCCGATATGCAAAAGTTTAATTCCGTGCTTTGCAAGCAGTTTTACAATGCCTTTTGTATGGCCCGGAACATCTGTCATTTTAGCGGCAATTGTTTTTCTACCCCTTATTTTATCAAGTTCATCTACAATAGACAAACCATAATCAAACGTATCATAATCAAGCAGTTCCGAATGTGTTGTAAACGGCATTGCGTGCGGCGCAATATTTCCGTTTTTAATAGCATTTATTAATTTTTCTTTGTGCATATCGTCTGCATTGTGCAGCATTTCCTTTAACAGCCATGAACCAGTTGTCCATACAAAATATTTTTTATCGGGTTTATTTACTTTTTCCGCAAGACTGATTGCATCGGGTATAAAAGTATTGAGATACTTCTGTTTTATATTACCTGCATAATCAGTAAATCCTAAATCAAGATGCGTTTTTGATACAACAAATACTTTTTTCATATTTTTCTCAAACTCCCTGCTGACTTGCTGCAAGTGCATTCAATTCTTCAATTTCTCTTCTTTCTTTTTCCTCACGGAAAGCCTTTAACTTTCCTTCCTGTGCCTTTTCGTCAAATTTATAAAACAGCATAGGAATAACCTGAAGTATAAGACCAACTGCACCGAAAGCAGTAAGCATAAAGAAAATAACGTTAAGAAGTGTTGTATAATTAACGTCACCTACGATTGCAGCCTTTGTAGTGCTTTCAATAAGCGGCTTCGCAAGGTTGTTTGTTATTTTGGACATAACATCGGCATCATAACCGAAATTATCAACAACGGCAAGCATAAGCACATTGCCGACTGCAATTGCTATTTTATTTAAAAGACTTCTGAAAGAGAATACGGTTCCCTCCAGTCTTCTGCCTGTTTTCATTTCAATATCATCAATAACATCCGAGAACATTGCCGCAAACAATACGGTCATAATACCAATCGGGAAGTTTGTGAAAAATCTTAAAATTGTATATGTAACAGCACCTGCAACAGTGTTATAAGGAATAATCCATACACCGATTACAAAGCAGGCAATATCTGCAATAATACCGAAAACAGATGTACCTATCAACAAGGTCTTTTTATCCATCTTTTTAAGGAATACGGGAACAAGAGCCATTGACAGCATATAGGATATACCGCTGCCAACCTGAAGAAGAGGCGTAAGCAGTCCTTCACTTGTGAGTTGAATATCAAGACCTATTGTATTTTTAATCCATGCGCAGAGTTCATCTATCGGAATAACGCCTGCGCAGTTCCATTTTGCAAAATAAGGAAGGAACATTGCGCCCATATTTACAAGAGCCGAAAAGAAAAATGCTACAACAAGACATATAAACTTTTTATCTTTAAACACAATTCTTAAACCGTCAATATATTTTTCCTTTTTAGGAGGAATATACACCTTTTCCTTTATACCGAAAGAAGCGAAAACCATAGGTATACCGCCAAGCACGGCAAAAATAAGAGCCGAACTGAAATAACCCATACTTTGATTTTCTCTTCCCCATAAGCCTGCGATTGTAAAGAACAGCAGTGACGGCAGAACCGAACCGAGCGAACCGATTATATTGCTGAATGAAAGTGCTTTAACTCTCTTTTTATCCTCAGGGAATACAAGCGGAGCAAGTCCCTGAAAAGGAATGTCAAGCGCAGTATAAACAGTATAGTAAATAAGATAGGCAATGATAGCATAAATAAAATTGCCTTTCTGACCGAAATTAACAGGCGCAAAAAGCAGTGCCGTTGCTAAAATTACAGGTGCCGTCATCCATAATATATACGGACGGCATTTACCCATTTTAGTATGTGTTTTATCTACAATCATACCCATTAACGGGTCATTTACTGCGTCCCAGATTCTTGTGGCAGACAATATGATACTTGTCATTGCAAGCGACAGACCGAGAACATCCGTAAAATAAAGATTAAGCGCAGTTGCCATAATTCCGTAAATGGTGCTTGTACCGAACGGAATCAAGGAAAACGCGAGTATCTCTTTTGTTGTTTTATCTTTTAATGATACACTCATTTTTCTTCCTCAACTTTCTTAAAATAACCATATTTATTAATCAATGCCAGCATGCCGTCAATTATGCTGTCTGCATAATCATCAGCAACTTCAAACCGCGGCACTGCATAATACGGCAGATTGTTAACTGCTGTGTCAAATATCTGCCGAAATTGATTCTGTTTATCAGACTTATAAAAAACAATCACCTCCGGATTTAAAAATATAATTGCATTTCTGACAATTTTTGCAGGATAAGATATACTCATTACATTTTTCTGAAAATCATTTATATATCCGACCTCACCTGCAAAGCCGGAACTACCTTCAAGCAAATGACCGTTTGCCATTTCACCAACGCCTATACCGTTATGACCAAACTGCATTGTAACAATATTTTTACTGTTTTGCCTGCTCTCGGCGCTTTCGCCGATAACAGTAAGTTTCATATCATTCTGAACTATCGTATTCAGTTTATACTTACATTCCAAATCGGATTTCAAATCAAATCCATTCATATTCTGATTATAATACCAATCAAGAATTACGCCGTTTTTTACTACACACGGCAAAGACAGACAAATTGTACCTAAAGCATATTTGCTTTTAATTCTGTCTATATTTCTGTAAAGTGCAAAAAGAAATCTGTCCATTTCAAATATAACGGAATAACTCTCGGCACATTCAAATTTATAATTGTAAATTTTAAAAAGCAATTCATTATTATCAATAATAATAAATAAAAAATATTGATATTTTTCATTGATAAGATACTGCTTAGCCTTTCGGCCGCCTGTAGATTCTGCAATATCTCCTTCAATAATCATTCCGAGTTCCATTGCCTGAAAAACGCATTTTTTTACAGTTGTTAAACCGCCGTCTGTATTTTCGGTAAGTTCTGCTAAACTGCATGCGCCTTTATTTCTGAGCACCTGCAAAACATCTGAAAGATTTTTATTTCTGATGTTTTTTAAAGTATCCTGTTCGACCAAATTCATCTCTCCCATAACTTATAACACGGGGTGTTATAAGTTATTATACATTTCCGTATTATAATTGTCAATATAAATATGATGTCATATTTATAGGGCACCATATTTGTCAATGGTGCCCCGACAGCCATACTTTTATTAATCCTCTATTCCAAGCAGATTATTTGCTTCATCATCTGTTTCAAGCAACTCCACTTTACGCAGATTTTTCTGAATAATATCGTTTCTATGGTCGGCCTCATCAAGCACCTTGCCTGCCTCGTCAACCTTTTTGCGTGCTTTGGCAAGGAGTGTGCCGAATTTTTCATACTGCATTTTGGCGGCACCGAGTACCTTCCACACCTCATTAGCCTTTTTATTGATTGCCATCGTTCTGAATCCCATTGCAAGCGAATTCAGCAGTGCAGTAATTGTGCTCGGACCTGCAAGCATAATGCCCTCAGTCTGAAGTTTTTCTGCAATTCCGCTTTTGCTTGATGTAATTTCGGCATAAAGCCCCTCAGTTGCAAGATAAAGAATTGCAAACGGTGTGGTTTCGGGCGTGCTGATATAATTCTTGATTGACTTTGCCTCGTCCTTAACTCTCTGCTCAAGCGCCTTACGTGCCTTTTCAAGTTCTGCAAGATTGCCCTCTTCCGATGCAGTTGACAAACGGATATAGTCCTCCATCGGGAATTTTGAATCAATCGGAAGGTATGTAACACTGTCGTCCTCCTGATTAGGAATACGAACAGCAAACTCAACCAGTCCATTGTATTTAGGATTGGTTTTTACATTTCTTTCATACATATTCGGAATGGTCTCATCAAGAATATTGCCGAGTTGCACTTCTGCCCAAGTGCCTCTTGCCTTAACATTTGTAAGCACCCTGTTAAGGTCTGTAACTTTATCCGTTACACCTGCCGAAAGTTCTTTCATCTCGCCAAGGCTTTTATAAACATTCTGCAACTGCTCTGAAACCGTTTTAAACGAAGCATTAAGCCTTTGATTCAGCGTTTCAGCCAATTTTTCATCAACAGTTTTGCGCATAATCTCAAGTTTTTCTTCATTACTTTTCTGCATACTGCCTATTGCGTCACCGATTGATTTCGTCTGTCTTTCGGCATTTTCATTCAGCGTTTCAATCAATTTAATCTGCTGCTCATAATTCTTGTCGGTAAGACCCTTCATCTGGTCTGACAGGCGGATCATATTATCAGTAATCTGCTTTGAATTTATATCAATTTTCTGATCAAGCAGTGTGACGGAATCATCTTTCTTCGGCTTTCTTGCAATCAGCACGGCAAGAAGTGCAATAATGATAACACAAAGTGCAATAATTACATAAATTAAAATATTAATTTTATCATAAATAAGCATCTAATACAACATTAATTTTATATGAGTACCAAAAACAGGACTGTAACAGTCAAAAAAAAACAATCATTCAATACTCTCTCTTATTATATATTGATTTTCACAATTTAATGTGCTAAAATATTATTCACACAGGAGAGATAATTATGGAAAACTGGAAAAATAATATAAGAAAAATTGACCCGTATGTACCGGGCGAACAAAGCAAAGACAAAGATATCGTAAAAATCAATGCAAACGAAAATTCTTATCCCCCGTCGCCCGAGGTTATAAAAACAATCAACGAATTCAACTGCAGTCAGTTACGTTTTTATCCCGATGCAAATGCTACTGTGTTCAAGCAGGCAATCGCTGATTTTTACAATGTTAAGGCTGAAAATGTGTTTATCGGCAACGGCTCTGACGATGTTATTGCACTTGCTTTTCAGGCGTTTTTCAACAGTGACAAACCGATTGCATACCCCGATATCACATACAGTTTCTATCCCGTATGGTGCGACCTTTTCGGTATTCCTTACAAAAATTATCCGCTTGATGACAATTTCAGAATCAATGCCGAAGATTATAAAGAAAAAAACGGCGGTGTTGTAATTCCGAACCCGAATGCGCCTACATCTATAGGAGAAAGCACTGCTTTTGTTGAAAAAATTATGGAATATAATCAGGACAGCGTTGTTATCATTGACGAGGCGTATGTTGATTTCGGAGGCAGTTCTTCTGTTGAACTGACAAAAAAATATGAAAATCTGCTTGTGACGGGCACTTTTTCAAAAAGCCGAAGCCTTGCAGGGATGAGAATCGGCTATGCCATCGGCAGCAAATATTTAATCTCGGTGCTTGAGGCTGTTAAAAATTCATACAACAGTTACACTGTAAACAGTCTTTCAATGGCGGCAGGCACGGCGGCAATTAATGACAAAGAGTATTTTAAAGAAACAGTATCAAAAATTATTGCTACAAGAGAGCGCGTAAAGAAAGAACTTGAAAGCCTCGGCTTTACCGTACTTCCGTCACAGACAAACTTCCTTTTTGCAACTAACAACAGTATAAATATAAAGGATTATTTTGAATGGCTCAAAACACAGAAAGTATTCATCAGGTATTTCAATAAGCCACGTATTAATAATTATGTTCGCATCTCAATCGGCACAGACGAAGAAATGGATATATTCCTCGAAAAAACAAAAGAGTATATAAATATGATATAAACAAAAACGGCACGGTTAAACCGTGCCGTAATTTATATATATAATTATTCTTCAACGCCCGAGAGTTGTTTCCAGTGAATTTTGCAATATTCCTTACCGTCAATCGGCGGGTACTTTTCGTCGTCAACCCTTGCCTCGTTATAGCAATTATATTCACCTTCATATGCACAGCGGACTGCATCTTCGCCGCCCTCTGTCAATCCCGGGATAAATGAGCCAAGGAACACTGCACAGACTGCAACTGCGATAACCGCAGCACCTGCTTTACCCTGACTCCACTGCATAAACTTAGGCTTGCCGAGGTCAATTTTATCAATAAACGTAAACGGCTTAACCTTTTCAATAAGCATCATAGCAAGTTTCATAAGGAAATAACCGAGTGTGCCTGCAAGCACGCCGACAATCATTCCGCAAATAACATCGGTCGGATAATGAACCATAAGATAAATACGGCTGCCCATTACGCAGAGTGCAACCACAGGGAAAATCCATGCGATTTTCTTTTTATTATCACTTCTTAAAACAAGTGCCAGAGCCGTAGCGACCTCAAATGCGCCTGTTGTGTGACCGCTCGGGAATGAGTAGTCAGACTCGCTTAAAGCACCTGCAAAAGTGTACCAGCCCCAATAATCGGCATCACCCTGCAAAGTATTGTACGGTCTTATACGAAGTGCCATAGGCTTAACAATAACATTTGTTACAAGCGTGCCTATAACAATTGCAAAAGCCATTGCAAATCCGTATTTCCTTGTTTTTTTGAAAAACATCAACACGATTGAAATTACGGCAATCGGAATAATAAATGCCTCATCGCCGAAACTTGTAAAGAATTTTGCCACATATGTTAAAAATGTATTCTGAATTGAGCCGAAAAAGCGGAAGATTGACATATCAAAGCCGTAAAAGACTTTGTCAATCGTTTCGCCGAGCGTCAACAAAACCATATCCATAATGCAGACCTCCGTTCAAAAATTTATTACAAATATATAGTATCAAATGTTGGCATTTATTTCAAGAAAAATATTTGTTTTGTTACACCTTATTAATATTGCTGAAATAATTATATGATACATTTCATAATAAAATAATAGCAAAGGAAAATATATGATAACTAATCCTTATAAAGTTTTAGGTGTGCCCGACGGTGCTGGTGAAGAAGAATGCACAAAGGCATACAAAAAACTTGCAAAAAAATATCACCCCGATTTAAACCCGAATGACCCGACGGCTGCCGAAAAAATGGCGGAAATCAATGCCGCCTATGACCAAATAAAAAACGGCACCGCAAATCAGAACACTTACAGCGGTTACAGTACTTACAATTCATACAGAAATCAGAGCAGATACAAACAAAATCAAAATTCCGCACCTGATTATTACACATCTGCCGCTCAGTTTATCAACAACCGTCAGTTCAGGCAGGCGCTCAATCTGCTGAATCAGATTAATGACAAAACGGCACAGTGGTATTACCTTTCGGCAATTGCCAATATGGGGCTCGGCAACAAAGATGTTGCACTGAGCCATATTCAGCAGGCGTGCGCAATGGAACCCAACAATTCCATATATTCAACAGTATATTCGCAGATCAGAAACGGTATGCGCCCCGAGGGGTATGGCAGTCCGTTCGGCGGCTTCGGCGATTTCACTTATGAAGAATACAATACTCCGAACAATAATGGTCGGGTATATGTGCAAAAAAACCGCGGCTGCCTTTCACGCATATTAAGGTTCATATTCATCATAATTATTATAAGGCTCGTATTGAGGCTTGCGTTTTCATTTTTCGGCTCACCATTCAGAAATTACAGGACACAGCAGTCCAATCCGTTTTACCAGAGCGAAACAACCACACAAAACAATTATGAACAGTATTTCGGCAGTGACAACGGCTCATCTGCCGTAGAAAATTAAATTTATCAGGAGTAACTATGAAAAAGTTTTTCAGCAATCTTGCAATCAAATTTCAGCAGTTTATGGTCGGCAGATACGGTCCCGACCAACTTTACAAGGGCCTTTTATGGATATATCTCGGCACCGTATTAATCAGCACAATCCTCGGCAGATTTATTGACAGGCGGATTTATATAGTACTTTCAGTGCTCTGCTTCGGAATATTTGTTTTTGCAACATTCCGCTTCTTCTCAAAAAACATTGAAAAAAGACGTGCAGAAAATGCAAAATGGCTTGTATTTGAAAACGCCGTCAGAAAGCAGTTCAGATTGCTTGGCGACAGATGGAAATTCAGAAAAACGCATATTTTCAAAAAATGCCCGAAATGCAAAGCAGTTTTAAGACTGAAAAGACAAAAAGGCTCGCACAGTGTTGTCTGCCCCCACTGCAAAGAAAAATTCAAAATAAAAGTGCTCTTCTGATTTGCAATTTGCACGAGTTTATGGTAACATAAAAATGTTACATCATAAAACGGGGTGAACATAATGCAGATTAAAGAAAGTGCAGAAAATTATCTTGAGCAGATTTTAATTATAAATAATAAAAAAGGCTACTGCCGCAGCATTGACATTTGCAATGAAATGGGATTTTCAAAGCCGTCTGTTTCGGTTTATATGAAAAATCTGAGAGAAGACGGATACATTTCGGTTGACGACAGCGGAAACATTACGTTGACTGAAAAGGGCAAGGAAATTGCCGACAAAATTTATGACAGGCACAATGTTATAGCAGGCTTTTTAATGCAACTCGGAACAAGCGAAGAAACTGCATATAAGGACAGTTGCAAAATCGAGCACGACATAAGCGAAGAAAGTTTTTTGCTGATAAAAGAGCAGTATCTAAAAAATTTAAATAAATAAAGTTTATATTAATAATAAATACGGCACGGGAATTGTAAAATTTACATATTTCTGTGTCTTTTTATATATTTTGACAAAGTTTTGTTGACAAAGGATAAAATTTTATTTAAACTTATATTCAAGGGGGAATTTTTATGAAAAAAGCATTAAAAGTAATAGGCATTATTGTGGGCATAATTGCCGTAATCGTTATTGCCATGACGATAAGCGGTCAGCACCATTCAAAGCCTGAAAATGTAAAAACCTATGACACAACAAATCCTTATATTTTAGAGGAGACAGACATTTCCGGCCACAGAAGCGGCGGCGGAATTGCACCTGAAGAAACGATGATGGCATTCAAAAACTGCGCTGAAAACCCGAATTTCGCAATCAATGTTTTTGAATTTGACCTTCACATCACGAAAGACGATGTGCTCGTACTTCTCCACGATGACACATTGGACAGAACATCAGACTGTGTTGAAGTTTTCGGTGAAGAGGATGTAAGACCCGAAACAAAAACATACGAAGAACTGCGTCAACTTAATATGGGTGCTAAATTTGAAACCGACGACGGCGAAATGCCTTACAAAGATTTAAAGGGCGACGCTGTTACAGACGATTTAAGAATACTGCGCCTTGAAGATGCGCTTGATTATCTGACTTCCGTAGGCGATTACAAATTTATCATTGAAATCAAAAACGGTGAAGACCTCGGCAGAAAAGGCGTAGATATTCTGCACGAAGTGCTTGTTGAAAGAAACCTTGTTGACAAAGTAATTTTCGGCACGTTCCAGAAGGAAATCAGCGAATATGTTGACAATACATATACCGATATGACAAGAAGCACATCAATTATGGAAGTGCTCAAGTTCTACGGCGCTGTTTTAACAAACAGCAAATCATATGAACCGCCCTGCACTGTTCTTCAGATACCTTACGGAGGAATATTCAAAACACTCGGTCTTAACCTCGGCACTGCACAGGTTATCAACTATGCACACAGCCACGATATGGCAGTTCAGTATTGGACGATTAACGAGGCTGAGGATATGGAATATCTTATGAGCATTGGCGCTGACTGCATTATGACAGACTATCCCGACGTGCTCTATAACGTAAAAAATAAATAATCACACACAACAAAACGCTGCGATATTTTCGCAGCGTTTATTTTTTGCACGGGAAGACACGGACTGATACACAGCCATCCCCCTTTGTCACTACGTGACATTTCCCCCGCACTACTGTGGGAATCTTCCTCCACTACAATAAACGTTTTACAACAAACGTAGGAGGCGGCGTCCCCGACGCACCGCTTTGTAATTGCAATTAATAATGTTATTGAAATTCCTAAGATAAATTGCACCCACGGGCGGATAATATCCGCCCCTACGATGAACGTTTAATTTTACGGCGGGGTGAGAGCACCCCGCCCTACGATTTTAAATAGCATTACGGCTCTAAATATAACTTCATCTTTTGATATGAATCAACAGTCTCTGTATCATAAGAATTAAAATCCTCTGAAAAAGTATTTAAACTTCCTGACGGACTGATAACTGTATTTGTCATTTTCAGATAATTATCATAATAAATTTTCAACACGGAATACGCCTCCTCATATTTTTTTGGAGGACTTGTTAATTTTCTCATTAAATCAGTAGATTCCGATTGATTGTTTTTTATTTCGGAAATACTGTTGATAAACTCCTCATCTTCAAATAAATTATCAAGCGCATCATTAAAATCATCAACAAATTTGCCGTTTTCAATTGTATATTTATCTGTTTTTGCATCTCTTTCTTCAAATATTGCATTATGCCACACACTTTTAATAAGATTTCCGGCATCCTCTGCTTTGGCTGCGCCGTCAAGCATTGTATAAGATATAGTTTCCATGTCAGAGTAATATTCTGCTTTTTTTACGTTTTGTACAACACCAAAACCAATTACAGTGGCACCTATCAGAACAACTATAAATATAATCAAGCCCGTGTGTTTCTTCTTTTTCTCTTTCATATTTGAGTCAGGATAATCCATTAATTCCATTTTAAAACCTCCGTTTTGACATTTTGTAAATGTCATTTTTGTTTAATTATAACATATAATTTTCTTATTGACAATCACTAAATGTCAGTTTTTTGGAGGGTATTATATGTTTATAAATAAAAGCAACGACGGCTTAAATAATATCAGCGGCAAAATAATATCCATTAAAAGAAAAGAACTTGGCTATTCACAACGTAAATTAGCAGATAAATTGCAATTATCAGGGCTTGACATTGATAAAAATGCAATTCAAAGAATAGAAGCAGGAAAAAGATTTGTTACGGATATTGAATTGGTTCATATTTCCAAAGTTTTACAATTATCATACGAAGCATTATTAAACCAGAATTATTCTGAATAATCATTAACATAACAAAACGGCGAGGCATAAACACCTCGCCGTTTTTATCGTTATTGATATTTTGTAGGGGCAATTCACGAATTGATCGTATTGAAACGGCACAAAAAAGCCTCCCGTTTAACACGAGAGGCGATTTAATCATAATACCTTTGACAAAAATTCTTTCAGTCTTGGGTTTTGGGGATTGGTGAAGAATTCGGTTGGCGTATTTTCTTCCTGAATAATGCCCTCATCAATAAAGAGCACTTTTGATGCAACCTCACGTGCAAAGCCCATTTCGTGAGTAACGACAACCATTGTCATCCCGTCTTCTGCAAGGTCCTTCATAACCTGCAGAACCTCGCCGACCATTTCAGGGTCAAGCGCCGAAGTCGGCTCATCAAAAAGCATAACCTTAGGGCTCATTGCAAGTGAACGTACAATAGCCGCCCTCTGCTTCTGACCGCCCGAAAGTTGGCTTGGATAAGCGTCTGCCTTATCTGACAGACCTACTCTTTTAAGCAGTTCAAGCGCTTTTTCATTAGCCTGCTCTTTTGTCATAATCTTATGATGAATCGGGGCAAGCGTAATATTTTCCATAATCGTTTTATTATTAAACAGATTGAAATGCTGAAAAACCATACCCATATGTCTGCGCACTTCATTAATATCCGTTTTCTTATCAGTAATTAATTTACCGTCAAACCAGATTTCACCCGATGTCGGAATTTCAAGCAGATTTAAACAGCGCAGAAATGTTGATTTACCCGATCCCGACGGACCGATAACAACAATTTTATCACCCTTGTTTACTTCGTAATCAATACCTCTGAGAACCTGATTATCACCGAAGGATTTCTTTAAGTTAC
This sequence comes from Eubacterium sp., assembly GCA_014465955.1. Taxonomy (GTDB): domain Bacteria; phylum Bacillota; class Clostridia; order Oscillospirales; family Acutalibacteraceae; genus Eubacterium_R. The sequence continues at coordinate 14,123 of JACTVT010000019.1, forward strand.
ATACTTTTATCACTTTTTCTCAGGCTCCTTTCAAGAAGTTTAATTGCAATCGTTATAATTACAACCATTACGATATAAATGAGCGCCATAACAAGATAAGGCACCATAAATTCATAACTGTTTGAACCGATACGGCTGAACGCAACATAAAGGTCAAGCGCACCTACAAAGCTTACAACCGAGGTTTCCTTAATCAGCGAAATAAACTCGTTGCCGAGGGTCGGCAAAATGTTTTTAACTGCCTGCGGAATAACGATTTTCATCATCGTTGTGCCGTAACTTAAACCGACTGAACGGCCGCCCTCCATCTGACCCGGGTCAACGGAAAGAATACCTGCGCGCATAATCTCAGATATGTATGCACCTGAGTTCATACCGAATACAATGACAGCAACCACAACCGAGGTTATGTGCAGCCCCATAAGCGGAAGAAGAACGTAGTAAAACACAAGAAGTTGAACAACGATTGGCGTGCCTCTGAAAAGACTTACATACAATACAGCCAGTTTATCAAGCACCTTGATAACAGGATTATTTTTCGGCACAACCTGAATTGCACCGATAATCGTACCAAGCACGATACCAATCAACAGACCCGAAACTGCGATAATGAGAGTATTCTGGAGACCCGTCAAAACAGTTCTGTAACCGTCGTGATTAACAAATATATCCCAGAAAACCTCAAACTTTTTTCCAAAATTCATACTTTTTACCTGCTATGTATTAAAAATGGACCGATGAGGACATCGACCCCAGACTGTCGATAAAGTGGTCAGAACCACGCCAAAATTAAAAATATGTTATGATAATTACATTACCGTAGGGTGCGGCGGTCTCACCTGTCGGCTCGGTCGGTGCTTCTGCTTCGCAGAGGTGTCCACCGGACACCCGCACCCTCGACGACCCGCTTTATAATAACGTTATTGAAACGCCGCAGAAATATCGAATTTCTGCGGCGCTTGGCGCTTTTTGCCTTTTACTCAGGGGCGGTACCATCGTACAGCACCCTTCCTAAAATGCAAAATTCTGTTCCATTTCTCGAAGTCTGCCGACTTGTAAAAATTTATAATTTATGCAACTGCGTTGATTGCTGTTGTAATTGCAGCAGCCGGTGCAGCGTCAATGATTACATAATCAACACCGCCGTTGATTAAATCCTGAACTGCAAGTGAGCCGTTTGCATAACCAACGAACTGAGCAGGAAGACCTGCAAAACCGAATCCGTCAGGGTTATCAAGGTCGCCCTCTACATAAGCCTGACCTGTTGTACCGTTCTGACCGCCGATTTTAGCAGCAGCATCAAGTGTGTTGAGGATAGCGTCAACATCTTCCTTTGTTTTGCATTCATCAAACTTAGTATCGGAAGCCTTAACAATTAACTGCTGAGATGCTGAGTAATAAGAATCTGTGAAATTAACCTGTTCTGCACGTGCAGGAGTTACTGTAAGACCTGCAGCGGCAACGTCTGCCTTACCCTGCTGAACTGTTGTTACAACTGCATCAAAGTTCATATCTTTGATAACAAGTTCTTTGCCGAGTGAATCAGCAAATGCCTTAACAACTTCCATATCAATGCCATAGAACTGCTCGCCCTTTTTGAACTCAAACGGTTCAAACTCAGCATTTGTAGCAACAATAAGCTGATCCTTTGACGGATCTTCAACTGCTGATGTTACGCCAACAGGCTCGCCGTCACCAAAATAATTGTTACAGATTTTATCAAATGAACCGTCTGCCTTAATCTGAGCAATAAACTCATTTGCTGAAGCAAGAAGTTCTGCATCATCCTTATTAATACCAAGAGCATAAACTTCATCAGAAAGATTAATATCTATAACCTTAACGCCTTTTGCATCATTCTTAACGTCTGTATCGCCTGTTTTGCCTGAGCAGGCAACAAAAGAAACAGCCACTACAGCAACAGCAAGAATTACTGCAAGAATTTTACTTAACTTTTTCATAATAATTCTCCTTATAAAATTATTTATTAATTACTCAAATTATAAACCTTTAATATGCAAAATGCAAGCATATCGTTGAATATTTATGCAATTTGTGCTAATATACTTGCAGGTGATACTATGAATAATGTTAAAATATACAACAATCTGCCAGATGAAGCAAAAAAAATCAGGACTGACGTATTCATAAACGAACAGGGCTTTAACGATGAATTTGATGAAATTGACGGCAGAAGCCTTCATTTTCTGCTTTTTAAAGATAACAATGCAATTGCAACAGGCAGAATGTTTACAAATGATGACGGAAAATCATACCACATCGGCAGAGTTGCCGTTTTAAAGGAATACAGAAAATATCACGCAGGCTCCGAACTTATGACTGCAATGATTGAAAAATCAAAAGAACTGAAAGCAGAAAAAATCGTGCTTTCAGCCCAGTGCAGAGTAAAAGAATTTTACAAAAAACTCGGATTTACCGAGGTCGGCGATATTTATTATGATGAATACTGCCCGCATATTCAAATGGAATTGAAATTATAAAACGGTGATTTTTATGGATATAAAACCGATTGCAAGAATAAAAAATGATTTTGACGATAAATTCGGCATACCGCGCCAAAGCGGACGTGTAAAAACCGAAGGCAGAATTGTTTTTGAAAAAGAATATCAGAACCCCGATTACATTAAGGGAATTGAGCAATTCTCACATCTGTGGCTGATATGGGAATTCAGCGAAAATATCAATCATAAAGAATGCGCAACCGTTCGACCGCCGAGGCTTGGCGGAAACATAAAAATCGGCGTTTTCGCAAGCAGAGCACCGTTTCGCCCTAACAATCTCGGACTTTCCTGCGTAAAACTTGTCGGCTTTGAAAAAGCAGTTAATGGTTTTGAATTAATTGTTGAGGGCGCTGATTTGATGAACGGCACGCCGATATACGACATCAAACCATATATTCCCTACACAGACTGCATAAACGACGCCGCAGGCGGATTTGCAGAGAAACACAAAGAACACGCTCTGAATGTGGAGATTTCTGAAAATCTTATAAACAGAATTCCAACAAAAAAACAGCAGATGTTACTTGATATTTTAAAAGATGACCCCCGCCCGGCTTATCATCACGATAATGACCGCATTTACGGCTTTTCATTTTCGGGATTTGAAATTAAATTTAATGTGAAAAATGATACAATTTTTGTTACTGACATAATATAAAAAGCAAAAGCGCCTCCGCACGGGAGACGCTTTTTTTCATTAATTACGGTTTATAAAAATCACCAAAGATTACCGATTTCACAGGTATAGCCGAAGCCGTAAAGAATCTTTGTTGCGTGAATACGTTTTGTTTCGCCCTGTGGATTTGCATAACCCTGCTCTGTACCGGTAATCATACCGTTATAATTTGCCCATTTCATTGCGTCAACAGCAAAATGGCTGATACTATTTGCATCGTGATAATTTGAAAGATCTACATTCTTATAATCTTCATCACCAAGCATATCGATATCCTGAGCATATCTGTAAAGGAATGTTGCAGTCTGCTCTCGTGTAACATTATTGAATGGCTTAAATGTTGTTTCGGTTGTGATTCCGTTTTTAAGTGCCCAGCAAGCAGCATCGTAATAATAAACGCTTGTGTTTTTAATGTCAGTAAACGGTGATGTTCTGTATGGATTGTTTCCGTTTGCATACGGTTCACCTGCCATACGGTAAAGAATTGTTACAAGCATGGCTCTGTCAATTGATCTCATCGGAGCAAAAAGATTATTAACCGGAGGGTTTGTACCCTTAAGGAATGAATTGAGTACCGATGTGTACAAAATATAATCGGCATATTTTGAACAGTCGGCTAAATCTCTGAAAGGAAGCACATAATCAAGCAGTCCGCAATTACTGCACATAATGAATATATTGCTGTTAACCTCAAACCAATACCAGTCATGCTCGTCGTCAGCACAGAAAGATGAATTCAAAAGTACATCTGCTTCACCGAGGTAATCATTGTAAGCACCTACCTTAATGCTGCGAAGCTGACTTTCAGTGCCTCTGTAGAAAACTGCTGAAAGATTATAACAACGGTCAAATGCATAATCCGAAATTGTTTTAAGGCTTGCCGGCATATGAATTGTAAACAGGCTTTCGCAAACGAAAGCACTTTTACCTATGCTCTGAACACCGTTTCCGAGATCTACGGAAAGAAGATTGTTACAACCGTAAAAAGCATATTCACCGATTGATTTTACTGTATCGGGAATGGTAACTTCGCTGATATAGGTATTGCCGTAAAATGCATAATCACCAATTACAGTTACAGTATATTTACCCTCATCAACCGTTGTCGGTAAATCAAGATACTGAATAGCATAAACCTCTGTACCCGTAATGGCTGTAATGGTAGCCGTACGACCATCACTGTTTACTTCATATTCAATCCAAGCATCACGCTTTTCTTCTGCCTGTGCAGTAACACCAAAGCCGGCGAAAACACTGATAAGCATTACTACTGATAAGAATAAACTTACAACTTTTTTCATACATTAATCTCCTTAGTGATATTTTGCAATTATTGCAAATCAATTATACTACATTTAGCAGCATTTTGTCAATACATCAAACTCTGTCACTATGCAGTATAAAAACAGAGCCGCCCTTTCAGGCAGCCCTGTTAATTTAATGAACTATGTAAATTAGTCCTGTGACGGAGCACCTACAGGGCAAACACCTGCACAAGCGCCGCATTCAATGCATGTATCTGCATCGATTTCAAACTTGCCGTCACCTTCTGAAATAGCGCCTACCGGACATTCTGCTGCACAAGCGCCGCATGAAATACAATCATCAGAAATTTTGTATGCCATTATAAAACACCTCCGTTCACCAATCTTTACAACAATAATACATCATTATTTGCTGTTTTGCAAGCAAAATATAGAGTTAGTTACTGCTAATTTTTTTGCTGTTTTTTGGAATTCTAATTTTCTCTTTTAGCACGGTTATTTTTAACAGGAATAACCTCATCACGATTGAATGAAACAGGTGCGCCGTCTTCAAACCTGTCAAGTTTTACTTTCAATTTGCCTGTAAGCAGCGCAACATCAACAACCGTGCCCCTGCCCTCAGGCGTATCTACAACTGCACCGCGTTTCGGTGTAATTTTCTGCAAATCCTCGTATGCATTCTGTTCATATTTAAGGCAGCACATAAGCCTGCCGCAGGTTCCGCTGATTTTACCCGGCGCAAGACTTAAGCCCTGATCCTTTGCCATTTTGATTGAAACAGACTGAAAATCATTAAGAAAGGTTGAACAGCAGAATGGTCTGCCGCAGATACCGAGACCGCCGAGCATTCTCGCTTCATCTCTTACACCTATCTGGCGAAGTTCTATCCTTGCATGGAATGATGCTGCAAGGTCCTTAACAAGTTCACGGAAATCAACTCTGCCGTCAGATGTAAAATAAAAAATGATTTTGGAACGGTCAAATGCATATTCAACTTCAGTAAGGCTCATATCCAGACCGTGTTTTTCTATTTTTTCAAGGCAGACAGCGTATGCCTCTTTCTCGAGTGCTTTATTTTCCTCAATAATTTTTTTATCTCTGTCTGTTGCAATACGCAAAACGGGTTTAAGCGGAGAAACAATTTCATCATCGGCAATTTCCTTGATATTTTCACTTGCAAAGCCGCATTCAACACATCTTGCTGTTTCTACCACAACCCAGTCTCCGCTTTTTATGTCAAGACCCTTCGGGTCAAAATAATACATTTTTCCGTTTTCCTTAAAGCGTACTCCGACTACCTTAATCATTTATATATCCTCCTATCTGCCTGACGCTTTTCTCAGCCCCGAGCAGATTTTTGTTAAAAGAAGTGCATTATTGGCATTTTTATCTGCCATTTCAATAATGCTTTCCGTTTCATTATAAAGCGCAAAAAGTTTTTCATCTGTATATTTATTGCGCAAAGCACGGGCAAGTTCTTTTCTGCCCGAAACACACTCGCCTGTTTTATTTAAAACAAGTGCATCTCTGAATACTGTTTTCAGCATTGCCAAAACAGATATAAGACCTATTTTGTTTTTATCCCTGCCGAAAGTGCCGAGCGCTTTTATAAGTTCATATTCATTATCAGCCATAAGCGCTGTTCCGACAGCATTTACAAGTTCAAAAAGTTTTTGCATTTCACCGCCTGCAATGCTTGCCATTGCTTTACCTATATTACCCTTAAACGCCGTTACGGCATCCTTTGCGGTATCATAATCGGCATCGCAGTTTGCAGTAATATAATCAGCGCCGATTTTTTCACTTACACCGTCAACACTGAGCACAACTGCCCTTGAAAGTACTGTTTCAAGCAGCATTGAGCGAGCCTCAACCGTAAGAATAAACACGACATAAGACGGCGGCTCTTCAAGCATTTTCAGTATGGCATTCTGCGCACTTTCATTCATACAATGTGCTTTATCAATTATGTAAATTTTATAATCGGATTCAAGAGGCGCAATATAAGCATTGTTTATTATATCACGTATTGCACCTACGGAAATAAACTTTTTGCCGTCTTCAGGACCGCACAGCATAATATCAGGATGATACCCCTTTTCAGCCTTGCTGCACTGAGCACAGTAACCGCACGGCTTTTCGCCGCCGGATCTGCACACAAGCGCCGAGGCGATTTCCATAGCAAGTGTTTTTTTACCTATACCCTCTTCGCCCTCAAGAACGATTGCGTGCGGCAGTCTGCCTGCCGAAAGAAGGTAAGACAACTGCTCTTTAATTTTTTCATTGCCTAAAAACTTTTTAAACTGCATAATCAGAATTTTTCAAAATCTTCAACATCAACAACGAATGCAACTCCGCCGTATTCCTCAACATCAACAGGCTGTTTTAAAAGCGTGCCTGCAAGTGTACTGCTTACACCGTGGCTTTTAATAACCCTTTTTGTAACATTTTCTTTTAATATGGAAAGCAGGCTTTCAACCCTGTTATCCTCTGTACCTATAAAAAAGCAGGAATGACCGCCTTCAAGAAGCTGACCGCTTGTTGAAACTTTTGTTGCTCTGAAGTCGGATTCTGCCAAAATATCAAGAATCTTTGTCACATCTTTATTTGAAACGATTGCAATTACTAATTTCACGTTATCACTCTCCTTAAAAATTTTACAAAATCGAATAAACTGTCAATCCTATAATAACATTAAATTGTTAAAAATCAAAGCGAAATTTGTTAAATTAAGATAAAATTTACAGTTACATAACATATGCAAGTGCCACAATAACGGGCATCGTTATTATTGAAAGCACGCTTGACTGCGCCGCTATTTCAGACCCGAGCGCCGTATCATTATCATATTTTGAGGCGTACATAGCAGTATTTGTTGCCGTCGGTGCAGAACTCGAAATCGTCATTGCCGCAAGCAAATCTCCTGTTACCCCGCAAAGCCTGAACAAACCCATCATACAAAGCGGAATAAATATTAACCTTAAAAAAGACACAAAATATATTTCCTTTTTTACAAACATATTTTTAAAATTTGCATTAGCAAGGAATGTGCCGAAAACAATCATTGCAAGCGGCGAATTGATTGAACCGACAAGTTCCATGGGATAACTGATAAAATAAGGTATTTTAAGTTGCAGCAAAAACAACGGAACACCTATTAAAACAGATATCGAGCCGGGGTTCAGAATAATTTTTTTAAAATCAATTCTTGCTTTATGACCGCTTATTTCATGAATACCATACGTAAACGCTATGATGTTAAATACACCTACGTATACGGCACAGTAAAATACGCCCTCATCACCGATAACGCTTTTTGCAAGCGGAAGCGCCAGAAAAGCGGCATTTGACAAAACAGTGGCATAATGATAAATACCTTTTTCGAGCAAACTGTTTCTTTTTCTGAAAGTAAGCGCAGATATGCCCATACCGAAAAGATGCGTCGCAAACGCACAGGCAAAAGCCACAAAAAGCCCCTTTACCCTTTTAGGGGTATATTCCATAGTCATAAACGTATGAATAATGGCAATAGGCAGAATAATATTAAAAAGCAGGTCTATAACTTTTTTGGAATCCTTTTTTGTAAAAACTCCTGTTTTATCTGCCGCAAAGCCTACGCCTGCAATAAGATATAAAATGAGCACCTGTAGTGCTATCGTTTTTAAATTATCAAAAAACACTTATTAATCCTTCTTTTTCTGCCCCGATACTGTTTTTGAAACAAAAAGGGCAAAAATTCCCGTAAATAAATACGGAACCGATGAAAAATCGGAATACTTAAAATCAGTGCCGCCGAAAAATGCAATCAGCCTCGGTACGGAAAGAACAACTGCAAATAAACCAAACGCTGCAGCAAACATACAAAGCGGTGCAATACCCGTTATCTCTTCCGACGAAGTAATAAATAAAACGTAAAACACGATTGCCAGAATAAGAACAATATAATGCAGCAATTCTTCCTCGGCATAAACCACGTCAACATTTTCGGTAAGACAGGTACACAAAACGGAAACTGCCCACAAAAGAGGAATCATATGCAGATATTTAAAATCTCTGAAAACATATTTATCGGAATTAAATGAAATGCCGACGGCAATAAAATAGAACGAACAAAGAAGTGAAAAAACAGCCGAAATGCAAAGCGGAATAAAATAATTCATTCTTGCATCAGGAATATCGGAAATATAATTATAACCTATAATTATCCTGAAAATAAAATCGCAGAACATTGAAATTCCCGCCAATGACGATACCGCACACAAAAGCCTGCTTTTTTCATCAAACAAAGATATTCTCTTTTTCTGCACATCAGACCTGCTTTTTCTTCCATAGCCAAACACAACTGCGGCAAAAAGCAAAGAAGCAATCAGGTAAAATACAGCAATAGTACTCTCTGCACCCTTAACGATTAACCCGAAACTGTCTGTATAAAGACAAAGTTGAACACTTCTTAAAACCACAAGAACAAGTGTTAATGCAAAAACAATAAAAGTATGTACTGTTTTTACTGTTTTTTTCACATTATCACTCTTTTCATCTGTTAATCAACGAAGTATAATCTCTTTTCCTGCAAACGCTCTTATAAGCCGGGCGGATAATTTTTTTGCTTGTAGTAAGTTCTTCAAGTCTGTGCGCACACCAACCGACTATTCTTGCACTTGCAAAAAGAGGAGTATATAAATCCTCCGGAATATCGAGTGTTTTGTACACAAGACCTGAATAAAGATCAACATTGGCACACACGCCGTTATCTTCACCTTTGAATTCACGCAAAAGTGACGGTGTAAGTTTTTCAATATTCTCAAGGGTAGTAAACTCTTTTTCATAACCTGCCTGATAAGCAAGTTCTCTTGCACTGTTTTTAAGAATAACCGCTCTCGGATCCGAAACGGTATAAACAGCATGACCCATACCGTAAATAAGACCAAGACCGTCGCCCGCCTCTTTATTCAGAATTTTAACAAGGTAATCTTTAAGTTGACCTTCATCGGCAGGATTCGCAACATTTGCCATAATCTCATTCATCATATGTGCAACATTAACATTAGCACCGCCGTGACGGGGCCCTTTAAGCGAGCCGAAACCTGCTGTTATTGCCGAATATGTATCCGTTCCGCTTGAAGTAAGAACACGGGTTGAAAATGTAGAATTGTTACCGCCGCCGTGATCTGCATGAAGAATCAGCATAATATCAAGCAGTTTTGCCTCTGCATCTGTAAACTTCTTATCTGCACGAAGTGAATAGAGAATATATTCGGCAGTAGACTGATGTTTCTTTATCGGATGAAGATACATTGACTTATCATAAAACGCTCTTCTTTTTACCTGATATGCAGTATTCATAATTGTAGGCACCTGAGAAATGAGTTGTAAACTCTGGCGCAGAACATTAGGCACTGTAATATCGTCGGGATTTTCATCATATGAATAAAGGCACATAATACAGCGGGCCATTTTGTTCATAATATCTTTTGATGCATGTTTCATAATCTGATCTTCAACAAAATCGTCAGGCAGTTCACGACAGGCCGATATAACTTCATAAAGCGACTCAAGTTGATTTACAGTAGGCAGTTCACCAAAAAGAAGAAGCCAGATAACTTCCTCAAAACCGAAACGATTTTCCTTTTTGCAGTTTTCAACAATTTTATTAATATCGTAACCTCTGTAAGACAATTTGCCTTCTTTAGGCACTTTTTCACCGTCAAGCACATAATAGCCCTCAACAGAACAAATTTTTGTAAGTCCTGCCATAACACCGGTTCCGTCCTCATTTCTTAAACCGCGTTTAACATGATAACGCGAAAAATCACTTGGCTTAATTGAGTTATTTTTTTCAAGTTCCATACATAAATTAGAAATAGCTTCCATAGAAATAGGAGAAATGTAGTTTGATGACATAATAATCACCATAGCCTTTCTGGCTACAAAGAGTTCATTAAAAATTATCAACGCCCCGCTGTAGCCTGACAAGGCGTTAATGGTGATTACAGCCATCTCAAAATTATGCCACAGGCAAATTTTGAGGGCAATATAATTAGATTAGTGTAATTTTTAACACTAATCACTCCTTAAACAATTAATTAAAAAACAACATAATTATATTCTGTTCTGAACCGGGATATAATTATCCAATATACAATAATATATTATTATACTATATTTATATATTCAAAGTCAAGGAGGATTAGAATTGAAAAAATCTTTAATAATCTTTTTAATACTGCTGGTGCTTACACTCGGTCTGCCTGCAATGGCACTTATTGAACTGCCTAAAACGGAAAGCACAAACGAACTCGTTACAATTTTTTCGGCAGATATAAACAGTTTTGAAGATAAAGCCTAATTTCCCTCGGAATTATCATTAATTTTACTGAGTTTAAACTTCGCATCCACCTGAAGTTCTGCCGTTTCAAGGCTTTGTTTCCAATTGTCTGAAAGTTTTTCATATGCTTCGGGGTCACACATTGCCAGATATTCGCCCATACGTACCGCATCGCTTTTGCTTTGCATACAAGCATCAAATGCAGTCCGGCACAATCGTTCTATTTCTTTTTCGGCAAGTTTTTCAATGTTTTCAAGTTCTTCATCAGAAATCTTATCGGTAATGCCGTTTTCAACCTCATCAAGCATTGCGGTTGCCTTAATTTTAACTTTAAAAACGACCCTTCCGCCCTCATATTCCGCTTTTGCTTTTGACTTTGCAGAAAGTATCTCAGTGCCGACTTTTCCGAGAGCGTCATCCTTAAGTTCAAGCAGTCCCCGTTTCACTCTGCCGCGCAGAAATAAAAATCCATAGGTCTCATCCTCATTAAGAACTTTTGCCAATTTCGTATCATTATAAACAGCAACTCCTGCAACCGAAGCACTTTTTTCCTCTATCGCAAGCACAGGCAGATAAATATCGGAAGTTTTATCTGCATAAGCGTTCAAAAGTTCATTGGTGGTAACGTGTGCGCCGTAGCCGATTTTTTCACTTTGACGAAGAAGTGTTGAAATTGTCTGTGCAGGAACAAGTGCGTCATTTTCAGGACTTTCCATAATTTCAGAAGCCTTATTTTTTGCAATTGCAACCGTAACATCTGAACGTGAATACGAACTCCGCAGTAAATAATCAAGGCTTTTATCAAGGTAATTTTCTGCCATAGGCATACCGAAAACCACAATTCGGTTCTGCCCAAAAAACAATTTTTTCGATGTATTTTTTGAAACCTGCTCGATTGCAGACGATATCGTATGCCCTGTTCCTGAAGTATTCATTGTAACATTGCCCGAAAGTGCCTCGGCACCGCTTCCCTCTTTTATCAGATTAAGCATCTGAACAATTGCTGTTATACTGTCATCTTCAAGATCTATTCCAACGCCTTCAACAACGCTTAAATCTTTCAGATTATTTCGTGACGTGCACCCCGTAAACATCGTGCAAATCAACAAAAAAGAAATTATAATTCTAAAACTTTTCAATTAAAATTTCACCTTTATCTTTCTTCTGAAAAATCAGACAGCCGATTGGAATTAAAAATCCGAAAATAATATACGGCACTATGATAAGCGGCTGATAAATGCCGGACAAAACATTTAATATTGAAAAAATCGTGCAGAACGCCATCATTATAACACCGCATACAATACATATTTTCCTATGCGTAAGTTTCTGAAAAGCCTTGTTGAACATAACCGTTGAAGCGTAAAGAAACACCGTGCACTTAAGAAATACAGCAAAAATCCAGAACGCCGTATACACGGAATCAAGCCTTTCGTTATCTGAAAATTTTGATACCTGAGAAACCTCAAACAGCGGAAATGCAGACATCGTTGCAGTATCACCGAGAATACCTATAACAACGGCAAGTATGCCGATGCAGATAACATATGCCGTGCCTACCGCCCACCAGACTGGCTTTGTTTTATTGCCGTTTACTTTCGGATAAACAGCAAGAAACAATATAAGTTCAGATGAATCGCCGGCAAAATACAGTGAATTTACGATAATATCTTCTGCACTGTTTTTTGTAAACGGAAAAAGATTTACAAATTCAAATTCATAAACCCCGAACATTGAAATCGCAATAATTCCGATAACCGTCACTGCGAAAACAAGCAAACTGAAACGTGCCAAAGGCTCAATTCCGAGCATTGCCCCATATACACAAAAAACAATTATAAATGCACAGTAAAATAAAATCTGTGATTCGGGATTTAATTCGGTTGACGCAAAATATGAAAACCTTGTAACAAGAATTGAACCCGCAAAAATAAAATATATTCCGTATATCAACCCAACCCACTTATTATTAAGCGGGCTTTTGCCGTTTTTGCAGGCATAAATAATAATGCCCATAAGAATAAGACTCAAAAGCATTGAACCTGCAATGCTTATCAGTATATCAGATGAATATTCACCTCTTAAAACAAATGTGCACGAAGTAAATGCCACAAGCACTTTTGATATAAATATAAGCGAAAAAAAATTAAACGGAGAAATTTTACCTGCTTTAGACTCTATCAATATCCGCACCTCTTAAATTCTGAACTTTTACATTACGCTTTGCAAGTGTTCTCCAACTTTCACGATAGAATATATCACCGATACTTTTATGATTAAGCGGAGAAATCGGTGCCGAATACGGCACACCGTACGGATTGAGCGCTGCAATATTGAGACAAAGTGCGCACACGCCGAGAATAATCCCGTAAATTCCCGTAAATCCGCCGAGCAGAATAAAAATAATTCTTAAAATAGAAATACTTTCATAAAGCGGATAGATTACATAAGACGCAATCGCGGTAACTGCCACCACAACAAGCATGGGTGCACCCACAAGTCCTGCATTTACAACGGCGTCACCGATTACAAGCGCACCGATAATTGAAACGGCGTGACCGATTGTTTTAGGCAACCTTAACCCTGCTTCTCTCATAATTTCATACAGAACAAGCACCATAATCGATTCCTGCATCAGTGAAAACGGTGTCGTAGCCTCAGCAGATGCAATCGTATACATAAGTGAAGTCGGAATCAGTTCCTGATGAAATGTGCCGGTGGCAACATAAAAACCCGGCAGAACTACCGATATAAGAAAAGAAAAATACTTCAAAAGCCTGTTCATTGTGGCATAAAACGGCTGATTATCGTAATCATCAACAGTTGAAAAAGAATCGGAAAACAGATACGGCACATAAATTGCAAACGGTGAACCGTCAACAAGAACGCCTATTCTGCCCTCAATAAGTTTTGAGCAAAGCGTGTCGGGACGTTCCGTGTTGCCTGTTGCCGAAAAAAAAGACCTTATATTTGTATCAAGAAACGGTACAAGTTCACCGTAATCCTGAAGATTTTTAATCGGCGCCTGCTTTATTCTGTTTTCAACTTCATTAACAAGTTTTTCATCTGCCGCATTCTGTATATAAGCAATCACAACAGCGGTTTTTGCATTTTCGCCTATCTTAATTTGTTTCAATTTTAAATCCGGCGTTTTAATTCTGCGCCGGAGAAGTGCTTTATTGTCATTGATAGTTTCGGTAAAACATTCTTTTGCGCCCTTGATGTTCGACTCGTTTGACGGCTCGCCCGTAGTTCTTTTCCCGAAGCCCTGAATGCCGAGTGCAAGATATTTTGCAACTCCGTCAAAAATTACGATTGCAAATCCCGATGCAAGGTAAAAATACAAATCCTCAAAGGTATCTCCCTCGCTCATCTCAAGCGAATTGATAACCGCAGTTTTTATAATGCTGAATAAATCATTTTCTGTTTCATATTCACCGTCAAATCTGAGCATAGGGTCCATAATCATTTCGGATAATTGCATAGAATCAACCATTCCGTCAAGCACACAAACAATACATTTTGTACCATTTACAACACATTCACGAAGAAGAAAATCCGAGCAATCCTTAAAATCCTGCTCAAGACGGTTTTTGTTGTCAGCATATGCCGAATAAATTTTTTCCATAAAAACACCATTCATATTTTTTCAATAATCGGCCGGTTTATGCACAAAATATGAAAGGTGATTCATTTAAAAAACCAAATGAATTAATTATATTACCATCAAAATTTGCTTACAGCATAATTTTGATATGGCTAAATTCCCACTATACGCCTTTTTCGGCTACATAAGCGTATAGATGGATATTTATCGTTGTAGCCGAGAAAGGCTATGGGAATTGTAATGAGCATAACATTAATAAGAGCAATAATTATTTACATTACTGTAATTTTAGCCGTGCGCATTATGGGCAAACGGCAAATCGGCGAATTAAAACCGCACGAACTTGTCGTAACCGTGCTTGTTTCACAGGTGGCAAGCATTCCGCTTGAAGACAATAGTATGCCGCTTGCAAATATGTTTATTCCTATATTAATATTTGTATCCTTTGAAATTCTTGCATCGGCAATCTCCATGAAAAGCCTGTCTTTCCGTAATATTTTACAGGGCAGACCGATTTTTGTTATTAAAAACGGCAGGCTTGACGAAAAGCAGATGAAACGCCTGCGCTTTACAATGGACGACCTTGTAGATGCAATCAGGCAGAAAGATGTGTTTGACATTTCAACCGTTCAGGACGCTGTTATAGAGACAAACGGTACGGTGTCGGTTCTTCAGAAAGCGGAATATGCGCCCGTTACGCCGCATCAGTTATCCCTGTCTGTAGATGAAGAGTCAACACCTATCTCTGTTGTAATAGACGGAAAGCCCGTAACGGAATATTTCAGCAAAGAAAAAATCAGGGACAGTGAAATAGAACTTATTGTTCAGAGTTCACACAAGGATATTTCAAAAATTATGCTGCTTACAATTGATGACAGCGGCAATACGTTTATTATACCCAAAAAGGAGGACTGACAATCAATGAAGCGAATTTGGTTTTCCGTTATATTTATATTAATTGCACTCGGCGTCTGCACCTATGAGCAGATTACGGTCAATTCATATTATAAAGACATTACACAAACAATTGAACTTGCGCTCGAAAGCACAAACGAAGATGAAAAAACAGAATACTGCAAGGAAGTTGCGGAAAAATGGGATAAGTTTTTCAAAAAAATAACGCTTGTGACCGACCATTCCGTAGTTCAGAGCGCCGATGTTTCAGTCGGAACGCTTGAAAAACTTGCCGACAAGCGTGATGACAGTGTTGACGATGCACTTATAGAAACAAAAAGCGAACTTGACCAGATTTTTGACACATCAAAAATAACTTTTTCAAATATTTTTTAAAAAACTATATGTATCAACGTAGGCTGGGTGTTCCCCACTCTACGATTACATATTGTAAAAAACTGATTATTTTATTTTTAAAACAATTGCAATCACTGTTTCTCTGTGATAAAATTTATTGAAAAGGAGCAGTGACAAAATGGCAAATTTAAAAAGAGGACTTATAGCCTCCTGTCAGGCGGTAAAGGGCGAGCCTTTGTATGGACTCAACATTATGCATCATTTTGCAAGAGCCTGCGTTCTGGGCGGTGCAAAAGGAATACGGGCAAATTATGCAAGTGATATAAAGGCAATTAAAAACGAGGTTGACGTGCCCGTAATCGGCATTATCAAAGCCGTTTACGAGGGAAGTGATGTTTACATTACACCTACTCTCAAAGAAGTCAAAGAACTTCTTGAAACAGGCTGCGAGGTTATTGCACTTGACGCAACAAAGCGTGAACGCCCGAACGGCGAAACGCTTGAAAATCTTGTTAAATATATTCGTAAAAACGCCCCCGATGTTGAAATTATGGCGGACTGCTCTGATTTTGAAGAGGCAAAGCGTGCCGACGAACTCGGATTTGACTACATAGGCAGCACGATGAGGGGCTACACCGAATACACGAAGGGCATTTCAATTCCCGATTATGATTTTCTGAAAAAAATGAGAAATGAACTTAGCGCAAAAATTATTGCCGAGGGCGGAATATGGGACACGGCACAACTTGAAAAAGTACTTCAATGCGACCCGTATGCCGTTGTTATAGGCAGTGCAATCACACGCCCGATGGATATTACAAAGCATTTTGCAAATGTGTTTGATAAAAAGGAGAACAAAAATGGATAAATTCAAAGGATTATTTTCGGCGCTTTTAACACCGTTCAATGAAGACGGCAGTATTAATTTTGACTCGCTTGAAAAGCTTGTTGAATTCAACCTTCAAAACGGGATTGACGGTTTTTATGTAGGCGGAAGCACGGGCGAAGGTCTGCTGCTTTCACCTGAAGAAAGAATGCAGGTTTTTGAATGCGTAAAAAAAGCAAACAAAGGCAGAGCAACGCTTATTGCTCACGTTGGCACAATCTGCACTCTTGACGCAATTAAAATGGCAAAAAAGGCGGAAGAACTTGAATACGACGCTATCTCGGCGGTTGCACCTTATTATTACGGCTTCACGCTTGATGCAGTGCTCGGCTACTACAATGATATTGTAAACAGCACTTCCCTGCCGATGATTATTTACAATTTTCCGAATTCAGGCGGATTTTCGCTTACAAAGGATATCGCAAACAAACTGTTTGAAAATGAAAAATTCATAGGCATCAAGCACACCTCAGGCGATATGTTCACACTCAATCAGTTCAAGACACTTGACCGTGAAATTGTTGTATACAACGGCTTTGATGAAACATTGCTTGCAGGACTTTCAATGGGTGCAGATGGTGCAATCGGCAGTACATACAACTTTATGGGTAAAAAGTTTAAAAAGATAATGAACTGCTTCAATTCAGGCGAAATTGAAACTGCCAAGGCGCTTCAGAACGAGGCAAATGAAATCATATGCGAAATGATTAAATACGGCGTTTTCCAGTCAGAAAAAGCAATTCTTACCGAAATGGGAATTGATATGGGTCAGTGCAGACCTCCGTTTCTGCCAATCAGCGACGAATGCCGTGCATCAATGAAAAAAATCGCCCATAAAATTATGAGCGAATAATAAAAAATAAAATAAAGCAGCCGTAATTATTTACAATTCCGGCTGCTTTATTTTATTCATATTATATAAAATTTAATATGTCTGTTTGTAACAAATGCCGTATTTCGGCAATATCTTTGACATCGGCGGCTTTATAATGTTAAAATAAATTAATTACAATATAAGCGAGGTAGTTTATGAAAAGGATATTATCTGTTTTAATGAGCCTTCTCATTATTTCAGCCTGCTGTATTTTCCCTGCCGAGGCGAAAGACGCAGTTAATTTAAACATTTCAAAAAGCAATATCTCTCACGAGGTATCGCCCACCCTGTACGGTGCTTTTATTGAGGATATTTCAAAGGCATGTGACGGCGGTCTTGTTTCAAATTTGATTTACAACAACAGTTTTGAATATAATGACACTGCCGAAGAAAACCACAAATTAAACGAAGCTTACTGGACTTTTGACAATATAACACACGAAATCAAAAGCACAAATCCCCTCAACAGCAAAAACAGAAATTACGAGGTACTTACCGTTTCGGGCAAAGGCACGGTTAAAAATCTCGGTTGTGTTGAGCACTGGGACTACAAGACATATGACCCGAGCAGCCGTTTGCAGTCAAAAGCAGATATGGGCTTTAAGGAGGGCGAAAAATATGATTTTTCCTGCTACTTCAAAAATATAGATTTTGAAGGCACTGTTACAGTGTATCTTGACTCGCCGTCAAATGCAAATCACCGTATGGAAATAGATATTTCCACAAGCAAGGCAGACTGGCGTGAAATCACCTGCGAACTTGACTCACTTGCAACAGAAGACGGCGGTCTTGCAATTGAATTCAACGGCAAAGGCTCTGTTCAGATAGACTTTGCACAACTGATTCCACAGAATTCATACGGCTACGGCACAACCGAATGGCAGTACACCACACTGCGTGCCGATTTATTTGAAGCGTTCAAAAACCTTAACCCGTCGTTTATCCGCTTCCCGGGCGGATGCTTCTGCGAGGGCGATTCACTTGACAGGCTTTTCAACTGGAAAAACACAATCGGGCCTGTTGAAGAACGCGAGCAATCCTACAACGTATGGCGAAATGATGGTGCAGGCGATTACTACATAAACTCCAACTTTATGGGCTACGGCGAATACTTCAATCTTTGCTCAGACCTCGGTGCAGAGCCTGTGCCGTGCCTGAATGTCGGTCTTACCTGCCAGGGAAGAAACGGCTACGACCTTAATGTTGACGCACTGAAAAAACTTTCAATGACCGATGATGAATTCACCGCCTATCTTATTGAAAAAAGGAATATAGACAAAGACAGAGTACAGGACAGAATAAATGAAGTAAATGCACTCGGATATACAAACGAGGCTGATTTTGACAGATATCTCGAAACGATTGCACTTACCCCGGGCACAGATGAATGGAACAATTACGTGCAGGATATTCTTGATCTTGTTGAATATGCAAACGGTGACGCAAATACAACCTACTGGGGTGCACTTCGTGCCGCATACGGTCACCCCGAGCCGTACAACCTAAAATATATCGGTCTCGGCAACGAAAACTGGGGCGATGTTTACTGGCGTAATTTTGACGCTCTTTACAATGCCGTCAAAACCGCTTACCCCGATTTACAGATTATCACCACCTCGGGCACTTGGCTCGGCGGCGATGAATTTGACAGAGCATGGAACACGGTGAATGAAAAATACGACGACTGCTACGTTGACGAGCATTACTACACAAACGATGCTTATATGTACGAAATCAACGACAGGTATGACAGTTATGACCGAAACGGCGGCAAAGTTTTTGTAGGCGAATACGCAGCAACTTCACCCGGTATCGGCACGATTCAGACGAAAAGCAATATCATTGAGGCAGTTGAAGAGGCCGCATATATGACGGGCTTTGAGCGCAACAGTGATATTGTAAAAATGACTGCATATGCTCCAACTTTTGCCAAAATCAATTCGCAGAACTGGAATGTAAACGAGATATGGTTTGACTCACAGGAGGTTGTTTTAACACCGTCATATTTCACACAGATGCTCTATGCCAACAATGTAGGCACAAAATACATTGACGCTGATTTTGACACAGACGTGCCTGTAAGCAAACTTGCACAGTCTGTTACCGTTGATGAAGAAAAGCAAGTTATTTACGTTAAACTTGTAAATTCAAGCAATTCCTCTCAGACTGTAAACCTGAATATTGACGGCTTTGAAAACCTAAACTCAATTTCCCATTACCATTTTTCAGGCAATTTCAAATCAGCCTGCAATGAAATCGGCAAACCGTACTACGTAGCACCTACGGAAGATATTACAGTTATTCCTAAATCCGACACAATCACTGTCGAAACAGATAAATACAGTGTAAACGTTATCAGCATTGCGTACGGCAGCAACAGCGGCGAGGGGCATTATCAACTGCCTGAAAATATTCCGTCTGTGAACGGTACATATCTGCCGCCTGCACTGAAAGTTGCCATTCCGTGTGCAGCAGGCGTCGCAGTTCTGGCAATCGTGCTTGCAGCGGTTATCTCAAAAGCAGTTAAAAAGAGAGGTAAAACAAATGAATAAAATCAAAAAAATTCTTTCCGTTTTCATTTCGGCAATATTGATAAGCACGGTTTTAACTGCCTGCACATCCGAAAAAGGCGGATACTCAACAATAGATAAAGCAAATACAGATTCAGTTACAACCATATCATTTAACTGCGCCGCCCCCTGGGGCAATGTGCTCAAGGACACAGGCTCGGGCACACGTGTAAAAAAATTTGCAGACTATATGAACACCGTTAAGCCCGATACAATCGGCACACAGGAAATGAACAGCAAATGGCTGTCAAAACTTGAAACACTTATGAGCGATTACGAAAGTTACGGCGTAAAACGAGGCGGCGACGACAATGAAAACAAAAGCGAAATGAACGCCGTTTTCTGGCTTAAGGATAAATATACGTGTGAAGACAAAAACACCTTCTGGCTTTCAAAAACACCCGAAACAGAAAGCAAATACGAAGGCGCAGGCTGCTACAGAGTGTGCACATATGTTGTATTGAAAAGCAATGAAACTGGCAGTCTGCTTATTCATATGAACACGCACCTTGACAATGCAAGTGAAGAAGCCGCAAATTACGGTGCAGAGGTTATTTCAAAGAAAATTGACGAACTGAAAAGTCAATACCCAGATGCCGCAATCGTTCTTACAGGCGACTTCAATGAAACCGCAGGTATGATTGCTTATAACACGATAAGTGAAAAACTGACTGATGCAAAAACGCTTGTGCCTGCCGCAGAAACAAAAGAAACCTATCACGGCTGGGGCGATATTACCGAGGGTGAACCGATTGACCATATCTTCATCACAACAGGCAAAAACGCCGTTAACTATCAGATTCTTGACAACACATCAAACGGCTATATAAGCGACCACAACGGCGTTTATATTGAATGGACTCCGTTTAACTAACGATACACAACAAAAGAGCACACCCAAACGGATGTGCTCTCAGACTGTCGATAAAGTGGTCAGAACCACGCCGAAATTAAATACATTATGGTAATTACATTACCGTAGGGGTCGGCGTCCCCGACGACCCGCTTTGTAATAACATTATTGAAACGCCTCAAAAATATCGAATTTCTGAGGCGTTTGGCGTTTTTTGCCTTTTGCTCGGGGGCAGTACCTATGTACAGCTCCCACTCACAAAATGCAAAATTCTGTTCCATTTCTCGAAGTCTGTCACTGTGTAAAAATTTATTATTTAAACTCTTTCACAATACAAATCACTTTACTATATACGGGAAATACGTCATCAGGCGGCGGAGAAGTCCTCGGTAATAATCCCACTGCATTGCAGGAGACATAATTCTGTGCTCATATCGCTGCTTAAGTTTCCAGACCTCTTTAACCCTGTCGTCAGGATTGCTTATCCTGATTTCATCATAAATCAGCGGATTATCGGCAAGTTCAACCCTTATAATGCTTTCTTCCTCGGGCGGGCAGAATATACTTATCTTGCCGCCGATACACTCTGCCTTAACGGCATTATTGCTTGATGTAACCTTAAAATCTGCGTTTGCCTGCGGATAAGCATAAACATCAAAATCTTCTTTACCCGATGAACTGATGATATAATCATAACAGAAATCATCATAATTATTGCAGAGTTTAATCAACTGCGGCGCACTGCTTTCAGGTTCTTCAAACGCCTCAATTTTCAAAAGCGAGCAATAACCCGTATAACTCTTAACGGCAATGCCGATTACATCTGTTTCAACACTCGGGAATTCAAAAATCGTTGCACCGCCGTTTTCTTTCAGTTCACCCGTGCTGAAACTTCTTGCGCCGAGCGTTACAAAAGCATTTACAATGTGACTGCCCCTGTCGGGATTTTCATAGATATAAATGCTTGAAATTTTACGCCTTGACGGCAGTTTAAACATAAGCATTTTGTGCTCATCGGCAGAATCGGCAACCCACGCATTGTCATTTGGCAACCTGTCCTTATCCATAATATCATTACTGTGTGCAATTTTGAATTCGGTAAGGTGGCTTGCATCACCGCTGCTGGCAGAAATTTCTGCGTGATAAAGCACACTGTCCGTTCTTCTTTTCCAGAAGACCTTATCACTGTTCAGAATTCCGTTTGCATGATCAGTCGCCGTCTGGCTGGAATACTCCGCCATTGCAATATAGCTTGAGGAATTCTGCATAACTCTTGAAAGATTTTCAACTGCAACAGGAAAACGAACTCTGTCCTTCCACGCATAAAAGCCTGTTTCAGCCATATAACCGGCATCTTCTTTAAGATGCGTTGAACGGGCGTTGACAGAATAATAATCCTCCTTGCCGTTCCACGCAGTCGAATAAGCAAAGCCCTTATAAACAACAGGATTATAATAAGCAGTTTCCCTTAAAATCTCGCTCATTGCATCTTCAAAAAACAGTGAAATTGCTCTGTGGTCACTGTGAACATCGTAATCACAGCAAAAAATCGTATCAGGCTTATATTCAAGAATAACCGACTTGAAATCATCAACGACATTCTGCCTTGTAAACACTTTTTCACTGTAAGGCGGCTTATTCTTTGTGCCGTAGGTTTTTGAAACTTTATAACGTGAGTATACATTTTTATCAGCAGGACAATTATATATATGTACGCCGTTTTCGTCTGCAAGACTGTCGCTGTAACCGAAAAAAATGAAATTCTCAAACGGTATATTATATTTTTTTGCAACATTGCGAGCCTCACGGATTCTGATTTTGCCGATTCCGTGATAATCGCCGTTTGTTGAAAAAACAACACGCACAGTTGAACCGTTTTTCACATACTGCTCAATAATTCCGCCGTAGATATTAATTTCGTCATCTTCGTGAGGTGCAAAAAGCATAACGTTTTTACCTGCGTAAACATTGCTTCTGTCAGGCTCAGGGCAGTTATATGCAGTATCTTTATTCATAAGAAAATGAGCCGAAATGCAAAGCACCGCGGATACAATAAGCGCAAGCAGTGATATTATAAAAAGAAGAATTGTAAGCCCCGGTGCAACAGGCACAAGACCCGCACAAACAAGACCGATGTCCAAAACACCTAAAAGCAGATAAATCTGAAGCATTCTTGACTCAATTTTTATATTGAATGCCGCTGTAAGAAAAACAAATATTGCAGTCAGATATTTAAGCGGCAGCAGTGTAAATTTGCTGAAAAAGCCGATTACAATTGCCACAACGGCAAGCACGATTAGAAGCGCCGTAACGGGAACGGCAAAAACTCTGTCCTCATACGGCTTGATTTTCTGCCAGTTTACTTTAATCATAAATTCATCTCCTGTATATTTCATCTCCATATAGAATAGCATAACAAATTTAATTAAATAAGTCAATTTTAACTAAAAAAAGTATTGACTTATTGGCAAAATATGGTATACTTAGATTGTAATCATTACAATCTAATAAAGGAGTTTGGCTATGAATAAAGACGAAATCATATCTTTATTTAAAGAAAAAAGTTTTCGCGCAACTCCCCAGAGGATTGCCGTTTTTGATTATGTTTATAACAACAGAACACACCCCGATGTGCTTGAAATCTACGACTCTGTTATAAAAAGCAACCCTGCTTTTTCAAAAACCACTGTTTACAATGCACTGAAAGCACTTACCGAACAGGGCTTTCTTAAAACAATCGGAATTGACGGTGAGCGTATACGATATGACGCTAATACGGATTTACACGGCCATTTTCGTTGTGAAAAATGCGGTAAAATCTATGATTTTAATGTAGACAGCCTTGATTTCAGAGTACCTGACGGTTTTGCAGTCAGGCACAAAGATGTATATTACAGCGGACTTTGTTCCTGTTGTATAAAATAAAATTAATTTGAAGGAGCTAATTATTATGGCAAAAAAGTATTACTGTCCAGTTTGCGGATACGAAAGTGATGAACCGATTGAAATCTGCCCAATCTGCAAAGCAAAAATGGCAGTTCGTGAAAACGACGAAATGGCTTGGGCTGCTGAGCACGTTGTTGGCATTACAGAAGGTGTAAGAGAAGAAATCGTTCAGGGTCTTCGTGAAAACTTCAACGGCGAATGCACAGAAGTAGGTATGTACCTTGCAATGGCAAGAGTTGCTCACAGAGAAGGTTATCCTGAAATCGGTATGTATTGGGAAAAGGCTGCTTACGAAGAAGCAGAGCACGCAGCAAAGTTTGCTGAAATGCTCGGCGAAGTAGTAACAGATTCTACAAAGAAAAACCTTGAAATGCGTGTTGCAGCTGAAAACGGCGCAACAGCAGGCAAAACAGCACTTGCTAAAATGGCTAAGGAAGACGGTCTTGACGCTATTCACGACACAGTTCACGAAATGGCTCGTGACGAAGCAAGACACGGCAAAGCATTTGAAGGTCTTCTTAAAAGATATTTCGGCTAAAAAATGTTTTGACTAATGTCAGGCGCCGCAGAAATCCAGTGTTTCTGCGGCGTTTCTGTAACATTATCATTTCGGCGAGGTGAGGGCACCCCGCCCTACGAAAATAAAGGTGGTAAAATATGAACAAATCCGCAATTTACAAACTTTCTTACGGCGTATATGTTGTAACGACATGGAACAACGGCAAGGCAACAGGCTGCACGGCAAATTCGGCTATGCAGATAACGTCAAGCCCTGCAACGATTGCCGTTTCAATCAATCACGATAACTTTACAAACGAGTGTATAAAGGAAACGGGCGTGTTTGCAATAAACATTCTCGGCGAAAACTGCGACCCGCTTGTAATCGGCAACTTTGGTTTCAAAAGCGGCAGAGATACAAACAAATTTGCAGACTATGACGCTCTTATCAGAAATTATCTGCCGATTGTGCCTGCCGCAAGCGCATATATTACCTGCAAGGTTATTGACACTATGGAAACTTCAACACACACTGTTTTCCTCGGCGAGGTAACAGACGCAGATGTTCTGAACGACGACAGCCCGATGACCTATGCCTATTACCACAATGTAATCAAAGGCAAATCACCGAAAAACGCCCCGACATATGACGGGGATTAATAAGGCATAACAAAACCGCACCATAGGGTGCGGTCAGCGTGTAGAAAAAGTCCAAATAATAAATTTCTACACGCTGGCAGACTTCGAGAAATGGAACAGAATTTTGCATTTTAGGAAGGGTGCCGTACGTCGTCAAAACAAATTCCGTGTTCAATAAATTAAAAATTTATGCCAACACTTCATTTGTTTTTCCTCTTTCCAAAAAATCTTACGATTTTTCAGAAGCCTTGATTGTGCCCCCGAGTAAAAGGCAAAAAACGCCAAAAGGTGCAGAAATTCGATGTTTCTGCACCTTTTTATATATGCTGCTGCAAGGCGGG
>JACTVT010000020.1 GCA_014465955.1 Eubacterium sp.
TCTCCTCAAACGACAATATTAACGATACAGTATACTTTCTTACTTTTCAAGTATATTCCTGTATTCAACAATTTACAACATTATTTTACATATTTTTCAATTTTTGTATATCTGTACAAATATCCAAACCGTAATTTATGCAATTTAACGAAAAACCCTGCTGATTTTTCATCAGCAGGGTGAAATTTTTTATTCCCACTCGATTCAGGGTTTTGCAACCGTAACATTTTAGCACAGGTAATATTGTTCACATTGTCCCGGCTATCAGTATTATCTAATACCTATTGCCTATAAAATTTTCTGTTGCCATATTGTTGCCACACTATAATGGCTATTATCTAGTCAAATCAATTAGTAGAGGCTAAATTTAAAACTATTTTGTTTTCAATTAATGAATCACTTTTTGTTAAGCCTTTTTTTATAATCTTTACCCCAATCAATAAGGTCGTTTACATCTTTCTCTAAATATTCAAGGTCAGGTAACTCGATTGGCTTTTCACTTGGCTGAGAATGTTCAAAATAAGAATATTTTGTCATCATTTTTTCAATAAAATCAACATCATTTGATTTGATTACTTTTAGATATCTAATCTTTAATGATGAAATATTTTTACTATATCTAGTGACCAAGCCGTTTAACAACAATTTTTCGATGAGATATTCAATATCTGCCCTTACAATTGTGCAACAACTCTTGAGTTTAGCATCGGCCAAATCATAATCCCCGTCTTCTCTCAATTTGCGTATTTTAGGTATAGATTCATCTTTTATCGTTTGTAATGAAGATATGGCATTAGTTTTATTGTAGTCTCCTTTGTATATTGGCTCTCCCATAGGACTGTTTCTGAGTTCTATATAATTAAATTTGGAGGTTCTTTTGTTTCAGGATTTTCAAGTAAGTACAGTTCCATACAATTTTTTAGTGTTTCTGCAAATGCAAGGCGATGTGTAAATACTATTACCTGTCTTTCAAAAGACAGTTTAACCAATTGTTCTGCCACATTATCTTCATAGTTGTGATCTAAAGAATTTATTGGATCATCAAATATAAAAGCTTGTGTTTTATTAAGAGCGTTTAAATCAGCTAAAAAGGCAGCAATAGAAACAACCCTATATTCACCCTCACTTAAAACTTCTTCTGTTTTCTTTTTTTCAAAAGCTCCTTTTATCGATATTCTATGAGAAGTCCTACCTTTTTTGCCATCCGATAACAATTCCACCTTTATCGATCGTGAAGGATTGAGTGCATTTAATTCATTTTCAAATCTTCTTACATACACCTCAGTAATCATTTTTTCAGACAATGCATTCTTCGCTTTTGTAATACTATTGGTTTTTATACCAAGCTTAATATTTTTTAAGATAATAAGCTCCTTTTTCAATTTAATATTATTCTGATTCTCAAAAAACCATTTTTTACTTTGAAGTTCAATTCTATCCTTGCTTTGTTTTTCTGAATTATTAATGAATTCATCAATGGATTCAATCTGTTCCTTTATTCTTTTCGTTAATTCATCAAATTTGTTAAGTACTTCATTAACGCATACTACTTTTGGGCATTCTCCATTTTTCGGGTCATAATTGTATAACCAATTGGCTCTAATATATAGTTTATTCAACACATCATCAATGTAAGAAACAATATCATCAGGGAACATATTTGTAATAAGAGTTTGTTTTGTGTCACTTACATTGAGGTTCCTATTGATAAGTTCACTTAATTTTTGTGTCTTTTTATTTAAGCTTTCATATGCATCATTTTGCTTTTTTTCGAGGTCTGAAGCATATATTTCTGAAAATTTAGCGTATCTTATTTTCGCCTCAGAAGAAAGCGGTTGCTGGCATAATACACACATATCTTTTGCATTATTTCCTTCAATTGAATCAGAAAATTTCTGTGCTGATTTCCACATATTTTTCCAAAGATCAGACCCAAACTCTTTAATACTTGAAACTTCTCTATATGTTTCTAACATATTTTCAAATTCATGACGAGTTTTAATTTGAATTTCGATGGAGTGAATATAATCTTCAACATTACTTTGATCCAATTGAGCATAAACAGAAGATATTTTATTTTTTAATTGTGAAAGTATATCTAATTGCTGAGATAGTTTTTTCTTGGTTTGAACAGGATTAGAATCATTGAATGCCTTTTCAATCAATTCTAATTGATTTTGATCTTTCTCTGTAAAATTTATACATTTTTCAAAATCCTCAATCAATGAAAGTGTTTCCAATTCACTATATTTCTTACTTAAGTCAGAGGTTGATATTTCGTTAGGTACGCTTTTTAAATTTGAAGTTTTAGTATTGTATTCTGAACTTATCTCTTGGCTTATATACTCTGATATTTCAGCTAACTGAGTAAAAACATGTAATAATTTTGGTTCATAAATTGTTTCTGTTGATTTGTCCAAAAACCTTTGTGCTATTTTTGTATCATATATCCTGATCGGATAATTTTTATCATTTTTTAATGACCAATTAGATGTTGTATCTTCACCATCACAAGAAAAGGTTAATGTTGCTTTTGCCGGAATATTTGTTTTTTCAAAAATATTGGAAAAAATGTTGATGTCGTCTTTAGGATTTTCAGCCTTTTTTAACACCTTAACATATGATGATTTGCCACAGCCATTTGTTCCGTACACTACATTTAGTCCTTTAGTGAATTCAAGTGGTTTTGTAGGCTTTAATGCAGCCACTCCTTGTATGTTAGATATGCTTTTCAAAATAATATTACTATCATCGGACGTGACATCGTCCAAGTCTTCAGGAAGCTTTGTATCAAAAACATAGAAACAATCGATATATCCGTATTCTTTGCAAACAAGTTTAAGTGCTCGCTTTTTGGTTTCCTCTATATCCTTACTTTTCCAAAGATTTATAAATGTATCTTTTTGCCAATCGCTTGATTTATCAAACCAAGACCTAACAATTGAAATAATATTAGCGTCCATTTTATCTTCCTTTACACTTAAATTATTAATTGAAATCTTTCGTATTACGTATTAAATGATAAAAATACTTCGGTTACTTATTGTATGTAGACTTTTTGTATTCACTTTGATTATACTATAAAACATGGAGGATTGCAACGATGGATATTATAAAAGTATTTGGTGACAACCTAAAAAAATATCGTACAGCTATGGAAATATCTCAAGAAGCATTTGCCGAAAAGTGTGGTATGCACCGTACCTACATAAGTGCCATCGAGTGTTACCGCCGCAGTATTTCGCTTGAAAATATACAACGTATCGCCGATGCACTTGAAATTGAAACATATAAATTATTTTTAGAGGGATAAATTATGCCATCACACATTGTAGATTATGAATTGCCCGTAAGTAATCGAACTCAAATGAGAATAGATCTTATATCCTGTTTTCTGAATGAATTTTCTGGCACTGGTCGAGGAAATAATGCATCACGATATCAATATAATGTTGAAACATATGGAAATTATGGTATTTACCTCAAACGACCTACACAATTGAACAAGGGATTTGACTTTACGGTTAATGTAAAAGGCATGTATTTCAAAAAGAACAGACGATACAGCAATCCCAGTCATCAGGATATCTTTAACGCTTTGACATATTGCTTAAACACATACCCTGAAGAGTATAATACAGTAAGAAATGCAATTGTAGAAATTTACAACTGCGTTGATGCTGATTTGTCTCAAATCAATGCATACTTTTGCGATCATGAAGGAACAGAACATCCTATCCAAATAATTCTGTTGGCTATTAAATGGTTGTTTATGGAGCAGGATTGTGCTTACTGGAATTACTCTGGACGAAGAATGCTTTTTGAAGGACTTAATGAGCGAGGTTTAGTGTAAATTTTTATTTTCTAAACACAAACAAATACTCGTGTGCAATCAGCAAAAAGTTATATTTCACGCTATTTGTTTTCCAATATCCCGTTGCTTTGCAGTTGTGTTGCTCTTTGATAATCAATTCTTTAAGAGTAAATCCGGCATCTTGAAATATTTTCATAACATCAAAAGACATTGGTATCATACAACCTTTTTGTCTTGTATCACCCATAAGTACAGCACAAAATTTATCTTTTTTCAAAACACGGTAGCTCTCTTCAGCTACCTTTTTCATTTCTTCAAGAAAATCTTTCACTTTGAGTTGCGACAAATCTCCGTCGATGCCATCGCTATATTTAATAATATCGGCATATGGAGGATGTGTGCAAATCAGGTCAATACTTTCATCCGAAAGAAAATCTAAATTTCTTGCATCACCCTTATGGATATAAACTTTTCCGTTTGCACCTTCATGTTCAAAATTCACTTTTTCTTTACATCTGTTGAGTGCAACATCATTGACATCAACACCGATAATATCACGGTTCAAAAGCTTCGCTTCAACAAGGGTAGTTCCACCACCTGCAAATTGGTCAAGAACTACATCGCCCTCTTTTGAATATCTTAATATAATATTTCGTGGAATATAGGGCGACCAATTTCCACGCCATTTTGCATCGTGAGTTGCCCAATCTCCACGCTTTGGAAACGACCAATGTGTTGTCATTTCCAACTCAAAATCATCAGGCTCCCATTTTGTAATTTTCTTTGCCATTATTCAAAAACCTCTGTAATTATGCCATTTTCCAAATCTTTAATGTTATAAATGTGTTCCATAACATCAAAGGTTTCTTCAAGATTATGGCGAGCACTTGTCCAACCTTTTCCATCGGTAAACCAAACAAAAGTAAAGCCGTCGATTGTGTCGGTTTCGAGAGCGAGTGTTTTGTAGCTGCGTGCTGTTTCATTTAATTTACTTCCGCCACTGCCGTAAAAATTAGTTTCGATACCGTAAATCATATTAGGTGTCTTAACCACAAAATCAAAACGCTTTTCTGTTTTTCCTTGATTTGAAATAGCCGAAAGATCTATGTCCCATTTGTCGGTAATCTGATGAATATACATTTCTTTGAAATATGACTCATCTTTGACAAAACCTGCTTTTTGGATAAAACTTTCAACTAAGTTTTCCATTAAATGACCGCCACGATTTTTGCGTCCGTTGGAGTCAAGACCTGTTTCAACACCCGTTGCATAGTCCACCAAATTATTCACTATATGATTTTCTATTAAATCAAAAAGTCTGGTTTTACGCATAAATACCTTATATTGCTCGACCGAAAGATTAGGCTTTTTAAAGTTATATGTATAGTCTCCATCACCATCAATCGCATATATTTCATTTGACCTAACTGCCAAAAGCAGAGGTATGCATTTTAAAGTTTCCGGATATTTGTTTATTAGGTTTTCAAAATCTGTTTCTATGTTATTAGAGCCGATAAGTGAGTTCAAAATATTAAGTTCAACCTTGATATTATCGACATTCCTGTGAACTTTTTCAAAATCTATGTAATAACCATAGTCTGCGATACTATCACGAAAGCCTAACAACCATTCGCTAAAATTTCTCATATATTTTACCTCTATTCAATATTAACAATAAGTTTATCATCTTTAATCTTCCATTTAGATTTCTTTTGAACAAACGAATTATCATCGTTAATCAATCCGCAATCTTTGTAAATTTGTGTAACGCCACCAATATATCTATGTGATTTATCTAGATTTAAAGTTTGAAGTTGTCCGTTGATTTCTACATTTACAGAAGAATTATTATCGTCAATAGAATTTCTAATTATCTGTGGAATAATTAAAATCCTTGCACGAATATCGTTTGCTGTAATATTACGTTCTACTAGATAATCGTCAGAATTGTTTGTAACAGTTGAATCGGGTTGAGAGTATTGTTCGAGAATTTCTTTTAGCATATCCTGATCAAATACGGGCTTATAGGAAAACGCCACTCCGTTATCAATACACATATTCAACAATGTTTTGCCATCAATTAGGATAGTTGGAATGTTAGGATTACTTTCAGCTTCATTTATAGCGCCTTTGGTAAACGAAGATGTTGTTATAAACACATTAATATAATTATTATTTAAGACATTTCCTTGCTTATCACGTTTAGTTGAACCTTTTAAATCTCGTATTTCTTTGGCCTGAACTTTGTTTGTTGGTTTATATCTTTTAGCTTGAACATAATAATTCATTGTATCTATTCCCTGAAGGTCAATTCCCGGTCTGGAACAAGTTAAATCAATTCCATTGTCACCAACATATTTTGTTGTTACAACCTCTTGAAAGCCAATCTTCTTTAAAAAATGATTTAAAAACAGTTCAAAATCTCTGCCTGTTGCAAAAGATTTATAAAGTCTTTCGACATAATTCTTTTCATCTGATGTTGATAGTTCTAAATATATCACCTTTCAGCCTCCCCCTTAAAAATTACTGATAAGCAATTCCTTAATTTTTCCTCTTGCTTCGCTATTGCAGTTAATCATTCGAGTTGCTTCAACTCGCTTAATTCTATGTGCAGAATAGATATTATCAAAGAAATCATCGTCTGTATTTGAGTTCTTTGGATCGGAATTACTAATTACAATTTTTGCACCATTTTTATCCATTTCATCAACAAATTGTGCAAGCTCAATTTGAGCGTCATCATTAAACAAATTCTCAGTATATGCAGTAAAACTTGCTGTATCTGTAATAGGTCTATATGGAGGATCAAAATAAACAAAAGTATTTTCGTCAATAAAATCAGCCGACTCTCTGTAATCTCCACATATAATAGTAACTTTTTGCAATTTCTCCGATACGGCTCTGAGATTTTTTTCATCACAGATCATAGGATTTTTGTAAGAACCCATAGGAACATTGAATAAACCCTTTTTATTTACACGGAATAAACCATTGAAACATGTCTTGTTAAGAAAAACCATCAATGCCGCTTTTTCAATATTGACGCTTTCATTTCCGTTGACCTTCAAATCATTAAAACGCTCACGCTTTTGCATATAATATACTTTACGATTTTCCGTATCTAACGGAATAAAATCGCTTTGCATAGTGTAAAGCGTTTCTATCAAAGCATCAATATCATCACGAATAATTCGATAAGTATTGATAAGTTCAGCGTTAATGTCACTGATATAAACTTCATCTAAGTCATATTTACTAAGTATATCAAACAAAACAGCCCCGCCACCAACAAACGGCTCGGCGTATTTGGTTATTTTGCCGTTTTCAAAAGGATAATATTGTTCAATTTCTTTAATAAGCTGACCTTTACCGCCTGCCCATTTCAAAAAGGGTTTAACTGCTTTTTCCTCGGTTCGATTATATCGAGTGCTTCTTGCATCTATGGGCTTTTCTGCGGAAGAAGGAATAATCCACATATTACCGACCATAGTTGCTTCTTTAATTCTTTGTTCAGAGCACAAAACTGCCACTCTTCTTTGGGAGATGCCCCATTTATCAGCGGCTTCTCTTGCAGACATAAATTCCATAACAAGCTCCTATTCCTGTACTGTGTGTCATTTACTATATTATATTCTAAATCTCGAATAATAGCAATATCATATTTTAAGGTAGATGTAAAGTTTCAGAAACGAATAACAGCGGCAGGGATTGCTCCCTGCCGTCGTTGTGTTTATACCGTGTAAATCAGTTCTGCATTTACAATTTCCATTGCACGATTACGAATATTATTCATTTTCTGTATCCACAACATCATATCGGTTGCTTTAAGTTTTTCTGTAACACCTTCTTGTTTTGCTAATTGCTTAACGAGTGTATCATACATTTCGGTTGCTCTGACATCTACATCGTGCAAGTATGAATTGAGTTTACATTGAGTAAGCAGGGTTGTATAAAACGCCGGTTTATATTGTTTAATATATTCCTTATGTTTTCTGCCCCAATGGCCGATTTTATAATTAGTATCAGTTGATATGAGATTTGGAATATATACATCACCTACAAGTGTGTAGCTAATGCCCGTGTTTTCGTCTGTAATATACTTTTTCATAAAATTCTCCTTATCTGCATAGGTCATCGTGCCTATGTCTTGTTTTTTGCTTCGTAATAAAGCGTTTTTGTTGCATTGCTTTTTCAGCTTTCATATTGTGTTTGATTTCATCGTTGTCCTCCAAAATGTTTGTCGCAACCTTAACTTCTTTTCGTAGCAAAGACAAAGTTTTTGTGAAATCATCACGTTTTGATTTTAGTTCTGCCATGACACTCGGTTCTTTGCAACGCCTCATTTTGTTATAGCAATGCTGCCGTTGCTTTTCAATATAAATAATTTGCTCGTTTGTTGCTGAAATAAATTCATTAACAGCCGAAATCGTGGTCAATTCTTTAGAATCTATCAATCGTATTTCTTGCGAATACCTGTCAATTTTTCTCCAAGCTGCCCTCATTTCAGGTGACAACGGTTTGTGCTGTTTTGCTTTTGGCAAATATCCCAACATATAGCAGTAATGCAAATACATCGCTCTCAGTCCGGTTATTTTTCTTGTCGTTGCAAAGCAACCGTTGAGCCTAACTTTCTTTGAAACAACATATTTGGGCTTTATTGATTTTTGGAATGTGTTAAATTCGGGAGCAGTTTTCCAAAAGTCATTTTCTTTAAGCGTTTGAAAAATATGCTCTTTATCATACTTCTCACCCAACCGATAAAGGCGTGTGTTTCGAGTATCATTAACAGAACGAATTGTTGCATATTTCAAACCGGGATTGAGATTAACAATATAGCCTTGCTTTTTGAGCACATAGATAAATTCTTTCGGAGAACAGCTGATACTTAACGCTTTGTCTATCGCCTCTCTCATTAAATTGTACTTTGTAGGTTCACCGTTTTTCTCTGCATAATACAAAGTTCTTGAAATTTTATTTTGTGGATTTGCTAATACAGTTAAGTGTTCACGCTCACAAAGTGAATCAGATAAATCTCTGAACTTGTAATACGCTTTCTTGTTGCAATTAAATTTTTTGCCGTTCCACATATTGACAGAGTTAATTACAAAATGATTATGGTAAGTGCCTGTATTAAAATGCGTTGCTACAAGCACTTGATAATCTCTGCCCCACATTTGTTTTGCAAGTTCGACACCAAGCCTATGGCATTGTTTGGGTGTGACTTCGCCTGTCTTAAAACTTTGATATGCGTGGTAGGCAACATTGCCTGAAATCTTACCAAAATGAACTTGAATTTTTTTCATTTCTTCATAGGCTGTATCGGTATTGCAATTTACACCTGTGACAAAGCACGTTTCTTCACTGATTGTTTTCTCTCCGTTCTCGGCATAGTGAATTGCATTTTTCAAATCAGAGTAAATTGTTTTGTCAGGGTTGGCGGCATAATCAACAACACGAGACAGGCTGTCCTTGATTGCCCAAATTTTTGTTACAGCCATTATCCGTCATCACCGTAACACGCTTTGAGCAGAAGTTCTTTTATTTTATCAAGCCTGCTGTCATTCATTTGAAAAACTAATTGATAAGCCTGTTTCAAATATTTATTGGGTGCCGACCTTACACTTTGACCTAACGCACACTTACGAATATACTCGGATAACGATAAGCCTGCACGCTTTGCCTTACTGCAAATGTTTGATTTTTCATTTTCGGTTACTCTGATGTTTATTGATAAATTTCTTTCTCTCATTTGTTCTCCTTTCTTAGGGGGTTAAAGGGTACTCCCTTATCTTCCGGCAATACATTGCCTATGCTCGCTACAGTCTGCGACTGCAAATATACTCGTAAAGTTTGTCAGTTGCAAAACCTTTTATTATCGGTTATATTATTAATGCTTTTATTAGCAGATCGCTTGTCATCTGTTGCCGCAGATGAATCCCAAGCGGTCTTTTTTATTTGTTTATTCATCCTTATCGCCCTTCATTTCATAAAGTGTTTTGCTGATAAGTTTAATCGTTTTGAGTAGTTCTGGTGACGGTTGAAAGCCATTCAATGACTTCAATTCATTCAAAACTTCTTCAAGTTTTTTCTTCAAAGCAACATAAACTTTTGGATTACCGACAACAACAATATCCCTTTGAAGTGCTCGATTGATCAGGTAATCTTGCTTTGTCAAACCCGATAATTTAACTCTCATATCAAGTTCATTACTTTCTTCGGGCGACATTCTGAAAGCAACAGTTTTGTTTCTCCAACGGTTATGTTCGTCACGATTTTTAGCCGACATTTTTAAATTCACCCCTTTCGTTTTCAAGTTTATTTGCCATTTCGTCTTGCCTTGACGGAAACATATGAGCATAATGATATGTCATATCGACGCTTTCGTGTCCCATCCTGTCTGCAATTTCAACAGCGGAAAAGCCTAAATCAATGAGCAATGAAACATGCGAATGACGCAAATCATGGATACGAATTTTCTTAACTTCTGCCTTTTCACAGCCTGTTTTCATTGCCCGATACAATGCAGTTTTTGAAATCGGAAACAGCCTTGTATCTTTTTCTGCACCGTAAAGCATACCGATATAATCTTGCATTTCGTCACAAAGAAACGACGGCATTTTAATTATTCTATTGCTCTTTGGTGTCTTCGGTTCGGTAATAATATCACAACCGTTTATTCTTTGATAGCTTTTGTTAATCCTTAAAGTTCGCTTGTTAAAATCAAAATCACTTGGAGTTAAGGCTAACAATTCGCCCTCACGAATGCCACACCAATACAATAATTCAAAAGCATAATAATGCATTGGTTCTTCCATTTTTGCTTCGGCGAATCGCATATATTCATCCTTTGTCCAAATAAGCATCTCTCTGTCGCTTTCTTTTTTGCCCATCGCTCCTGCTTTTCTTGCAACATTTTCTTTAAGTCCATAGTATTTAACGGCAAAATTTAATATCGCACTCATTTGGTTATGAATTGTCTTTAAATAGGTTTGAGAAAACGGTTTTCCGTTTTCATCCTTTGCTTTAATTAACTTATTTTGCCAATTTATAATATCAGTCGCTTTGATTTCATTTATTTTCTTATCGGCAAAATACGGCAAAATTTTGGTTTCAAATATATGTCTTTTTGTATTTATTGTATTAAGTTTCAACTTTGTACCTAGGCTTTCAAAATACAATTCGACAAACGAATCAAATGTCATATTGCAAGCACCTTGCAGTTTTAACATTTCTTCTTTTTCCCAAGCCTTTGCTGCTCTTTGAGTAATAAAGCCTCGCTTTTGCGTTTGTTTTTTCTCGCCTGTCCAATCGGTATATCTAAACACCGCTCGCCAAGTATTTGTTTTATTGTCCTTATATACAGGCATTTTTATCCTCCTTCCGTTTTGTCTGTGCAGTCAATTCTTTGGTAAAAATATTTGCGATTGACTCTGCCCGAAACAACAATTTTTCCTTTTTCGGCAAGTTCTTTATTAAGTTTTTTTGATAATCTTATATGCATAAGACTCGGAAACATCAAGAACTTTTGCAACTTCGTCAACCCTCATAAAAATAGAATTTTCAGACATTTTTACACCTCCTTTGGCTCTCACAGTTACATAATATGTTGCAATTATGATACTTGTATTTACATTTTCGTAACTGTTTGGTTACGATTTTATATTAACACCTTGCAATTCACTTGTCAAGAATAATTTCAAAATTATCGTACTTATTTTGATAATTTAATTTGACTTATCGTAACATATATGGTACAGTAATGTTTGAGGTGATGCTTAATGGCAATCGGTGAAAGAATACGATTTATCAGAAAAAAGCATAATATGACGCAAAAATATTTAGGTCTTAAACTCGGTTTCGGAGAAAAGAACGCCGACTCTCGTGTTGCACAATACGAAAACGGCAGGCGTGAACCTAAAAGCGATATGCTAAAAGAAATTGCAGGAGTATTGCAGGTATCAACACTTGCACTTGACAGTCCTAATCTTGATGACCATATCAGGTTAATGCACACATTATTTACTATTGAGGATATTTACGGACTTACTATCGAAAGAATAAACGGCAAACTTTGTCTTGTTCCCGATGAAAGCAGACCGGAATGTTTTACGGGCTTGTACGGTTGCCTTAATGAGTGGAATGAAATTAAAGAAAAGCTGAAAAGCAGTGAAATAACGGAAGGTCAATATGACAAATGGCGATACAACTATCCCGAAGACCTTGCCGCAAATTTAAAGAATACCCTTGACTATTGCTGGGACAAGGCTCAAAAAGAGAATAAAAAGCGAGGAAAGAATTATAACCCTTACGAAGAACCGCAGGAAGATTTCTTGACAAAGTTTGAACAAATCAAAAAAGAGCATTACGATACAGAAAATAAAAATGAATAAATAATTTAATTGGCAAAGAATATTTTAAATTTATATAAACTATGGAAAAATATTTTTATCATGTTGTTACTGAAAAACCTATGTATGTAGGTCAACATATAGTTTTTGACGAAAATCATCATAACGGAGTTTGGCAACGAGTAAATGAAAAAAATGATATTGTCTGCGATATTTATAATAATCCGAAAAAATACAAGGATATTGAACTTGAACACCACACCTCAGTAGCTTTGAGAGAGCTTGCATTGGAGCAAGTAAGAGTTGAAAAATATCCAAATTATCCGTCACGAATGGCTTGTTTATATGTGTCTAAAACATTAGAAGAGGCAGAAAAATGGTTTGATTATTTTGTTAGCTTAGGCAGGCCGACATTTCAAATTGTAAAATTACAAGTCAACGGCAATATGTTTTACGGTGATGCCGAAAATTGCTTTGACGGAAAATTAAGTGAAAAAGAAAATCTTATCCTTGCAGAAAAATATTGGAAAAACGAAGATTTTAATGAAAGCTCAATTATAGAAATGCTTGTTGACGGTGATATTGAGGTTGCAGAAATAGTAAAAGGATAATTGTAGTACTTTATGAAGAAATATAGTTATACAAAAGGGAGTGTTATGTAATTGTTTGGTACAGTGATACTTGATGCTTATACAAAGGATGAA
This sequence comes from Eubacterium sp., assembly GCA_014465955.1. Lineage (GTDB taxonomy): Bacteria > Bacillota > Clostridia > Oscillospirales > Acutalibacteraceae > Eubacterium_R. The sequence continues at coordinate 12,867 of JACTVT010000020.1, forward strand.
ACAAAAGAACTAGCTGATGCAATAAATGATTTATGTTGTCCAAATGACAATTATGGATGGGCTTCTGCGGGAATATATTGTTTTTGGGATTATTATACACGCGAAGTTCTTTATATTGGTTTAGCAAGAGACCTATATGTACGATTTTGTCAACATAATGGTTTAATTCCGATGCAAGATAGCGGCTGCAAACACAAACAAATACAACAGTATTTTAATGAACACAAAAAATTAGGATACACAATATTCGTACAATCTCCTTTATCTCAACCTTTAGTATCAAGAAATAAGACAATGTACGAGAAAATGGCAAATGAAGATGGCTCTTCAATACAAGACTATATATCAGAGCAAGGAATAAATAATATAAAACTTTCCGAAGGAATTCTAATAGAAGCTTACAGACGAGCATATGGTCATTTCCCTCCTTGGAATAAGGTTGGTGGTTCCATTGAAGGACAAGAAAGGACTATGGAGAAAAATATTAATATTGTAAAAAGTTTTGCTAATCCTCAAATTCAAAAAGTCAGCCCTATCGTTTCACGATCAACTATTAGAGAATTATCTGAAAATCCAACATACGAATTCTGTGAAAACTATTTGCACGCAATAAGAATGTTAGTATTAAATTTTGGTATGGACTATTATGATGCATTAGAATTCCAAAATAAATTTGATAAGTATAATTGTTATAAACGAATTTGTGATTTGAAGTATTTAGACAAAGAACTAATAGTATAGAAAAAAGAGCTATCAGGCGTTTAAGTCTGATAGCTCTTAATCTTATATTGTTGCCAAAATGTTGCCATTTAGAATTACAAAACTCTTGAAATCCTTATAAATAGGGCATTTATCGAGTCAGCAAAATTATTCCCACTCCACAGTGCCGGGGGGTTTGGAGGTGATGTCGTAGACGACGCGGTTGATGCCGGCGACCTCATTGGTGATGCGGCTTGAGACCTTGGCGAGGATATCGTAAGGAATTTTCGCCCAATCAGCGGTCATAAAATCATCTGTGGTAACGGCACGGATTGCGACAAGATTTTCGTACGTTCTGTGGTCTCCCATAACGCCTACAGTGCTGACACCCGGCAGAACACAAAAGAATTGCGCAAGATTTTTTTCATAGCCGTTTTTCGCCATTTCGTCACGAAGCACCCAATCGGCATTCTGAAGTATTTCGATTTTTTCGGCAGTAATTTCGCCGATAATTCTTACACCGAGACCCGGACCCGGGAACGGCTGGCGCCACACAAGTTCTTTCGGAATTCCGAGTTTTTCGCCTACCTTTCTTACCTCATCCTTAAACAAATCGGCAAGCGGCTCGATAATACCGAGGAACTCAACATCGTCAGGCGTATTTACGCGATTATGGTGCGTTTTTATCACATCGGCATCGCCCTTGCCCGACTCAATACAATCGGGATAAATCGTGCCCTGTGCAAAATAACCAAGTTCATTCTGCTTTCTGATTTCATCCCAGAAAACATTGAAAAATTCAGTGCCTATTATTTTTCTTTTCTGCTCGGGATCTGTTACACCCTTAAGTTTTTCAAGAAAATGCTTGCCGCAGTTTACACGGACAAAATTCATATCAAACAGGCTTGTAAACGTTTTTTCAACGAAATCACCCTCATTTTTTCTCATCAGACCCTGATCTACAAACACGCAGGTGAGTTGTTTGCCTACTGCACGTGAAAGCAGACCTGCTGCAACAGAACTGTCCACACCGCCCGAAAGGCCGAGAATAACTTTTTTATCGCCGATCTGCGCTTTCAGTTTTGCAACAGTATCCTCAATAAAACTGTCCATCACCCAGTCGCCTGAACACTGACAGACATTATAAAGGAAATTATAAAGCATCTGTGAACCGTATTCACTGTGCGTAACCTCAGGATGAAACTGAACGGCGTAAATTTTCTTTTCGGTATTTTCCATTGCAGCGCACGGGCAATCGGGTGTAGTGCCGACGATTTTAAATCCCTTTGGAGGCTCAGCAATATAATCCGTATGGCTCATCCAGACTGTTGATTTTTCGGCAACGCCATCGAAAAGCAGTGATTTTTCAGCAGTAAATTCAATTTTGCCGTACTCTGAAACAGGTGCGGTTTTAACCTCTCCGCCTGCCATCCACGCAATCAATTGACAGCCGTAGCAAATGCCGAGCACGGGCACGCCCAAATCAAGAATATCTTTTGTATAGTGCGGTGATGCCATATCAAAAACTGAATTCGGTCCGCCCGTAAAGATAATACCCTTATAATTATTTGCTTTGATTTCTTCAATCGGTGTTGTATAAGGCAAAATTTCCGCAAATACCTTATGGTCACGAACACGGCGTGCAATCAATTGATTGTACTGACCGCCGAAATCAAGCACAAGAATTTTTTCCATAGTTTGTCCTCCATTTTTATATATTACGAGTGGATAATATCCGCCCCAACAATAGATTATCATAATTTTGTGGGAGGGCACAGAGACCCTCCCCTACAAGATATGTTATATACTGCGGTGCGTCGGGGACGCCGCACCCTACGATGGTTTTTATATTTTACGGGAGGGCACAGACTGGCACACAGCCGTCCCCCTTTGTCACTTACGTGACATTGCTTCGCTACCCTTTTGCCACTGCGTGGCATTTCCCCTGATAGGGAAATCTTCTCACACCGTGGGGGAATCTTCCTCCCCTACGAACAATTTTTATAATACGGGTCGTCGGGGACGCCGACCCCTACGGTGTTATAATAACATATTATATAATATTAACGTTACTCTTATCTGAATGAATAATAGACCTGACCGTTTTCGGTTTCAACGCCTTTATAATATGCCAGTTCGGCAATATTTACAATCTGAAAGCCGTTCTGTACGAGCGCGGGAACTGCGCTTGCAACTGCATCTGCAGTAGTGCTGTAAATATCGTGCATAAGAACTATATCGCCGTCACGCACGTCATTTGTAAGCACATCATAAATCCTATTTGAATCCCTGTACTTCCAGTCAAGCGTATCAAGGCTCCAGATATAAAGCGGCGCTTTTGCATTTTTCTCAATAAAATCGGTAAGCGAACCGCCCGTAGGTCTGAACGCAGTAGGCTTATGACCCGTTGCTTCATTAATAGCGTCAATATTCCAGTCTATATCCTCAGAACATACCTGCTTGCCGTAATGCGTATGGTCGTAGGTATGATTGCCGAGTTGACAGCCGAGCGAAACCATTCGGTTTGCACATTCGGCATTGCCGCTGCTTTTAAGCCTGTTGCCGACAATAAAGAATGTTGCCGCGCCGCCGTTTTGCTCAAGCGTATCAAGAATTACACTTGTTGAGGAATAATTCGGACCGTCATCAAAAGAGAACGCCACCATAGGCTTATTCGGGTCAAGATTAGGTCTTATATAATAAGGAATTGACTCTACAATAATATGGCATTTTGCCGAAACGCCGTTGAATGCCGTTGCGGTAATATCTGCCTCACCCTCGGTTATGGCAGTCGCCTTGCCGTTTTCCTCAATCTTGACAACCTCGGGATTTGATGATTCATAAGTCATACTGCGTGATGCACAGCCGTCGGGAATAGCAGGTCTCAGTTCCTTGCTTCTGCCCACGCACATATTTATATCGCCGTTATAAGAAATGCTTTCGGGCGCATTTGATACAGACACCTGACAAACCGCCTTAATACCATTGTAAGTTATAGCGGTAACGGTTGCCTTGCCTGCTGCAACTGCCGTAATCACACCGTCTTTAAAAGACAAAATACTGTCATCCGATACTTCATAATCAATACCGGCAAGTTTCGGCAAATCAGGCATATCTGCCCTTATCGGTGCAGTTTCGCCGGCGCCTAATGAAAGATTTTCAGACTGAAAAGCAATTTCAGACGGTGCAGGCAGAACAGTTACATCAATCTTTTCACCGTTTGCGGTGATTGTTGTTTTGCCCTCGGCAACTGCTTTCAGCACACCGTCTTTACGAACGGAAACAATTTTTTTATCGGCAGATTTAAGCCTTACTCTTTTTTTATCGCCCTTGGGGTAGGCGTATTCCTGACCGATACCCATTGAAAACGCTTTTGACTCGGTGCTTGCGGCAGGCTTGATTTCATCTTTATTTGTAACGACAGCAGCAGCAATAACACCGATTATTACAATAATCAGCGTAAAAACTGCTATAACAGACGGTAAATTTTTCTTTTCCGCCATCAGTTCTGCCTCCTGACAATTTCGTACTCCCCGCCGTCGGGTCTGAAATAACGGCAGGTTTTATTAAAATCCTGTAACAATCTGATATATTCATCTTCATCAAGTTCAAGACTGCAAAAATATTCGTCCTGCTCTTCATCGTATGAATTATACCAGCATTTTTCACATAAACTATCCACTCTCATCACCGATTACATTTAATTATACTCTTTATATATTTTAATATCAAGGGGGGAATTACTTAATAAAATGTGAAGATTTGGTAAACCCGCGGGCGATTATTATATTTTACGGGAGGGCGCAGACTGGTACACAGCCGTCCCCCTTTGTCACTTCGTGACATTTCCCCCACACTGTGGGGGAATCTTCCTCCCCTACAAATAAATCAACCCTTCTTTGGCTTCTTCACAAGCATAAATACAAATACTGCCGCCAATAAAATTGATATTGCAGTGAGTGCCGTAAAAGAACCTGTTATGAAACAATTTGCAATCTGGTACAGGCAGAATGATGTACAGTAAGCGAAAAGACACTGATAAGAAATTGCAAACGCAGTCCATTTTGCACTGTTCATCTCACGCCTGATTGCACCCATTGCGGCAACGCACGGTGCGCACAGCAGGTTGAAAATGAGGAACGAGTAGCCCTCAAGCGGTGTAAACGCAGTGCTGAAATCACTGTAAAGCACGCCGAACACGCCGACAATTTCTTCTTTAGCCATAAGACCGAGAATCGTTGCAACAGAAGCCTGCCACGTGCCGAAGCCGAGCGGCTTGAAAATATTCTGAATAAATGAGCCGATATATGCCAGAATGGAATTATCCATAGCCTGAACCATACCGAATTTACCGCCGTAAAAGCCGAAGTTGGACAAAAACCATACTGCAATTGAAGCAAGCAGAATGATTGTGCCTGCTTTTTTTATGTAACTTACTGTTCTGTCCCACGTGGCACGGAACACGGATTTTGCAGTCGGCATATGATAACTCGGCAGTTCCATAACAAACGGAGCAGGCTCACCCCTGAAAATTTTTGTTTTTTTAAGCATAATTCCGCTTGAAATGATTGCAAAAATGCCCACAAAATAGGCACTCGGCGCAACCCACCACGCCTTGCCGAAAAAGGCGGCGGCAATAAGCGCAATAACAGGCAGTTTTGCTCCGCACGGAATAAATGTTGTTGTAATAATCGTCATTCGGCGTTCTTTTTCACTTTCAATCGTTCGTGACGCCATAATGCCCGGCACGCCGCAGCCCGTACCTACCAAAATCGGTATAAAACTTTTGCCCGAAAGACCGAACTTGCGGAAAAGTTTATCCATAATAAACGCAATTCGGCTCATATATCCGCAGTCCTCAAGAAAAGAAAGGAACACGAAAAGTACAAAAATCTGCGGAACAAATGATAAAACTGCACCTACGCCGCCGATAATGCCGTCTACAATAAGGCTTGAAAGCCACGGCGCACAGTTTACGGATGCAAGAAAATCAGCGGCTATAAGCGGAAGTCCGTTATCGCTGAAAATATTTTCGGTAATGAGTTCTGAAAGCCATCCGCCCACCGTTGTAACCGAAATATAGTAAACGCCGAACATAATCAGTGCAAAAATCGGCAGTGAAAGGTATTTGTTTGTAACAATTTTGTCTATTTTCTCGGTGGCGGTTTCAGCGCCGCTTTTCGTGCGGCACTCATCAATACAGCCCGTTATGTATTTATAACGCTGGTCGGCAATAATGCCGTCACTGCTGTCGCCGTAAACTTTTTCAACATCGGCAATCACACTGTCAAAATCGGGGAAATCTTTTGCAACCAGTTCATCACGCTCAAAAATCTTGGTGGCAAAATAACGCTTGTGCACCATATCCGTTCCGTCGGGCAGCATTGCCGAAATAAGATGTATTGCAGACTCCACCCTGTCATCAAAACTGTGATGAACAGGCGGAATGCCCGTGTTTGTGCGTGCCATTGCAACTGTTTTATCAATACATTTTTTGACGCCTGTGCCTTTTAAAGCGGAAATTTCAAAGCAGACACAGCCGAAATGCTCGCTGATTTCTTCAAGATTAATAAAATCACCGTTTTTCTTAACAACATCAATCATATTGATTGCCATAACAACGGGAATTCCGATTTCGCAAAGCTGGGTTGTGAGGTACAGATTCCGCTCCAGATTCGTACCGTCAATGATATTAAGAATAATGTCGGGCTCTTCGTTAACAAGATAATTACGGGCAACAACTTCCTCGGGCGTATACGGCGAAAGGCTGTAAATGCCCGGCAAATCGGCAATTACCACATCATCGGCACCACGGAGTTTTCCCTCCTTGGCCTCGACCGTAACGCCTGCCCAGTTGCCTACATATTGATTTGACCCCGTCAGTGCATTAAAAAGCATTGTTTTTCCGCAGTTGGGGTTGCCTGCAAGTGCAATTTTTATCATTTTTTATCTCCACATGATTGTCGGGAGGGCGCAGAGACCCTCCCCTACTGTAGGGGTCGAAATTTGCAATTCGGCAGACCCTTCTGCCACTGCGTGGCATCTCCCCTAACAGGGGAGTCTCCCACATCGACCCGCAATGTAATCAAATCAATTTTTTTCTGTTCTCTCTAATATATTTGCAATACTGACTTATTATGTCAATATCTGTTTTATCATACACCATTCGTGCGCCGACGGTGTCTTCAATTTCGTTAAAAACGATTTTACCACGATTAAATACAAAGTCAATACCTATGTAGTCATAACTAACCAAAGAGGATATTTTTTTTACTATTTCACGCTCTTCATCACTCAGATTGTAAACCGAGGCACTGCCGCCAAGACAGAAATTTGAACGAAAATCGGTTTCACTCTGCCTTAAAACAGAGGCAATAATTTCACCGCCGATAAGCCATACACGCAAATCTTTGCCCAAATCCGAGGCAGGCTTCTGATACACAAAGCCGCTTTCAAAATCCTCGGCTTTATCAAGCATAAAAACCTCTGTGCCGCCCTTGCCGCCCCTTGCCTTTTTAACAACGGGCGTGCCCGTGTAATTTATCGGCATAATTTCAATGCCGTGTTCAGCCATAAATTCATAGCATTTCTGCTTGTCGTTCGCCAGCCTTGTGAGCGATGACGGATTAAAAACACGAATTCCCTTTTGCTCAAAGCCCTCGGCAATTTCATAATTATTTGTTCTGTTTACAACAAAATCGGGATCGGAACTGAAATCAACATCACTTTCAAAAACAAGTTTTATATCCAGATTATGCCTGAATTTTTCTACTGCAAAGGCATTTCGCTTTGCCTCATATTCCGAATAAACAAGAATTCCGCTCATAACTTATTTAAAATATCCTCAAAAATCATCGGCGCAATGTCCACGCCCGTACTGTTCATAATGTTAATAATGTGTGCATTGCTGTTTACCTCGCACAGAATATCGTCACACAGAATATCCACGCCGCCGAAATCAAGCCCGAGCGCACGGCAGGCGTCAACTGCAATTTTGCACTGCTTTTCGGTCGGCTCATACGGATAAGCCGTGCCGCCGTTTGTGATATTCGCCCGAAAATCGTTTTTATTTTCACGGCGCATTGCACAGACGGCTCTGCCGCCAACAACCTCAATGCGGATGTCAGTGCCGTTCGCACCGCTTATAAATTCCTGAAGAATAAACGGCTTTTCGCTGATGTGCGATATAATTTCTTCTTTTGTACGGCACAGAAAAACCTGCTCGCCGAACGAACCGTAACACTCTTTAAACACAAGCGGCAGACCGAGAATTTTAACGGCACCGTCAACAAATTCTGTAAAATCAGCCCTGAAAAAGGTCATCGGTGCAATAAGCATTTTCGGCTGCTTCACAACGCCTGAAAGTGCAATATAGGTTTCAGCCTTATTGTCGCATTTTCTGATTGCTTCACTGCTGTTGAAAACAGGTATGCCGCGGCGTTCAAGGCTTTTTGCAAGCATAATATCCTTATCCCAGAAAAGGACAAAATCAGGTCTTTCACTCATAAACACGGCTTCAAGATTTGTTTTCACTATTAAATTTATGCCCAGACTCTTCGCACTTTGCACTAAATGTGCGTGCAAAACATCAAATTTTTCACCTTTTAGAAAGTGATTTACAATTAAAATTCCGTTCATAGCAAATATTGTACCATTGCGCCTTGCATTTTTCAATATAATAGTATAAAATATAGGCATAATTTTAAGCCTCCCTTGTCAAAGGGAGGGGGACCGCTTGCGGTGGAGGGATTCAATTTAACGGAATCCCCCTTGGCACTGCGTGCCATTCCCCCTTTAACAAGGGGGACAAAACATATAATGGAGGATATTATTTTATGACAGAATACACCTTAAAATACGGTTGTAATCCCAACCAGAACCCTGCACGAATTCATATGGACGGCAAAGAACTGCCGTTTGAAATTCTTAACGGCAGTGCAGGCTATATCAATCTGCTTGACGCTTTCAACTCATGGCAGTTGGTTAAAGAACTGAAAGAGGCTACAGGTCTGCCGAGCGCAGCATCCTTCAAGCATGTTTCACCCGCAGGCGCAGCAGTTGCCCAGCCGCTTGACGAAACCGACCGCAAAGTTTGCATGGTTCCCGAAGGACTTGAACTTTCACCGATCGGTCAGGCTTATGCAAGAGCAAGAAGTTGTGACAGACAGTCATCCTTCGGCGATTTTGCCGCTCTTTCAGACACCTGTGACGCATCTGTTGCAAAGTTTTTGCAAAAAGAAGTTTCAGACGGTATTATTGCACCTGATTACACCGATGAGGCGCTCGAAATTCTTAAATCAAAAAGAAGAGGCAACTTCCTTGTAATCAAAATCGACCCTGATTACGTACCTGAGGAAATGGAAACAAAGCAGGTTTTCGGCATCAAATTCGAGCAGAAGAGAAACAATGCAAAAATTACAATGGATCTCTTTAACGATATGCCGACAAAGGTTAAGGAAATTCCCGAAATCGCAAAAATTGACCTGCTTATTTCAATGATTACTTTAAAATACACACAGTCAAACTCTGTAGTTTATGCACAGGGCGGTCAGACGCTCGGCGTAGGCGCAGGTCAGCAGAGCAGAATTCTCTGCACACGTATGGCAGGCAACAAGGCTGATATGCTGTGGCTGAGAAGAAACGAAAAAGTTCTCAACCTGCCGTTTATTGACGGTGTGCGCAAATGCGACGCAGACAATGCGATTGACCTTTATATTTCAGATGATTACGAAGAACTGCTTAAAGACGGCGTTTGGCAGAGATACTTTACAGAAAAGCCAGAGCCGTTTACTGCCGAGGAAAAGGCTCAGTGGCATAAGAAGATGGACAATGTTGCACTCGGCTCTGACGCATTCTTCCCGTTTGAAGATAATATCGAGCGTGCAGTTAAATCAGGCGTTAAATACATTGCTCAGCCGGGCGGCTCTGTTCGTGATGCAAACGTTATCGAATGCTGCGACAATTACGGCATTGCAATGACAATGACAGGCATTCGTTTGTTCCATCATTAATAAATTTTGTGAGAATCCCCCTTGGCACTGCGTGCCGTTCCCCCTTTACCAAGGGGGACTGAATTTGAGCCTCCCGATTTGCCTCCCTTGTTAAAGAAAGATTCCCCTGTCAGGGGAAATGTCAACGCAGTTGACAAAAGGGTAGCATAGCAGGGGGACCGTCGCAGACGGTGGAGGGATTCCTTTTACTAAAAGGTATTTTATGGAAAAAATAATTATCAACGGAAAACCGAATACGCAGATTACAGAGGAATTCAGCGGCAAGGCTGAATTCTTCTTTAACATTGCGCCAAAAAACGCCAAGGACATAAACGCATATGACGCCGTGTTTTTCATCGGTGCAAATGAAGACGAAATCGCGCCGTGGGTCGGCGCAAACCACCTCAGAATATGCGAAAACGAGACCGATCTTTTAAAGCAGATACGTTTTTTTCTCGGCATTCCTCAGAAAGTGGAAATTGAGCGCAAATTTCTGATTGAACGCCCTGACACTGATTTTCTTGAAAAACAGAAACTGTGCAAAGCGTGCGACATTGCACAGTGCTACATAAATGAACCATATCCGTTTCGTGTAAGAAAAAGAGGGCTTGACGGCGATTACATTTATATTCGCACAGAAAAACGCAAAATTTCAGAACTGATACGCACCGAAATCGAAAATTACATCACCGAAAGCGAATATCAAACGGCAATCAAAAACAGGAAGGTGCTTTACAAAACACGCTGGCTTTACATCTATAAAAATCAGTATTTTGAAATTGACGTATTCCCCTTCTGGCAGAACAAGGCACTGCTTGAAATTGAACTCACTGCCGAAGATGACCCGTATGAACTGCCGCCGTTTATCAAGGTAATTAAAGAAGTTACCGAAGATAATTACTACAAAAACAAGCAGATTGCAAAAAGGCACGGTATTATAAATGAATAAAAAAATAAACCCGAAAATATCGGCACTGCTTGTCATTTTTGCAGGCGTGCTCTGGGGCGTAACATCAATTTTTGTTAAAGGGCTTGACGGCTTCGGGCTGAATTCAATGGAAATCGGCGTTCTGCGAACAGGCATATGCACCGCCCTGCTTTTTTTCATCATTCTGATTTACAAGCCGTCGCTTTTCAGAATAAAACTGCGTGACATATGGATGTTTATCGGCACGGGGCTTTTCAGCCTTGTATTTTTCAGCATCTGCTATTTTAAAACGATAGTAGATGCAGGTCCGTCAATCGCCGTTTCACTGCTCTACACCTCGCCGATATGGGTTATGCTTTTCTCGGCAGTGCTTTTTAAAGAAAAACTGACTGCGCAGAAAATTATTGCAATCCCAATTGCCGTACTCGGCTGTGCGCTAACAACAGGCATAATAGGCACAGGCGCATCGCTTACACCGCAGATAATTATAACGGGTCTGCTTTCGGGCATCGGCTATGCGCTTTACTCTGTTTTCGGCAGATACGCAACAGAAAAATACAACTCGCTCACAATTACATTTTACACATTTCTGTTCGCCTTTATCGGCTTTCTGTGCTTTACAAAGCCGAGCGAAATTATGCAGAAATGCGCGGCAGATTCAAAGGTGATACTGCTTGCAGTTCTGATTGCCGTAATATCATCGCTTCTGCCTTATATTTTCTACACAATTGGGCTGAATAATATGGAGGCGTCTGTTGCCGCCGTGCTTGTTGCCGTTGAACCGCTTGTCGGCTGCATTATAGGCATAACCGTTTTTCACGATGGTGCTTCGCCGTCAAAAATCATCGGCATCGCCCTCATCCTCGGCTCAATCGTTTTTTTGAATATCAGGCGAAAAAATAACGCAAACTGACATCATCAAAGCCGTACCTTTTTGATTTAATAATAATTTATTGACTTTGCGGATTATAATTGGTATACTTAATATGTATAAAAAGATTTGCGGAGAAGACGTTGAATATGGAAAAAAATAAAGTTCAGTTAAAAATTAACGGCAACACCTACTCAATCGTTACGGAAGACGATCCCGAATATGTTGAATCACTCGGCGAACTTATCGACAGCGAGATGAAAAATACAGCCATGCAAAGCCCGGGGCTTTCTTCAATTCAGTGTGCTGTGCTTGTGGCACTTGACCAGGCAGATGCCTGCAAAAAGGCTACTGCCGCTGCCGATAATCTGAGAGCACAGATTAAGGATTATCTTGAAGACAGTGCAAGGGCACGGATGGAAGTTGATGTTGCAAGAAGAGAAATTGAGCGCCTTAACAGGGAAATCAGTAACCTTCGAAACAAACTTAGCGGAAATTAATTTTATGGTGTGCTGATTTATGAAATTTGAAATATTAGCTCCTGCAGGTTCGCAGGAGTCCTTGATTGCCGGCGTTAGGTGTGGCGCGAATGCAGTTTATCTTGGTGGTAAAGCATTGAATGCCCGTCGAAACGCCGGCAATTTTGATGATGAAGAACTTTTTGATGCGGTAAAATACTGCCACAGTCACGGCGTTTTGGTTTATCAGACTTTGAATACGCTTTGCAGTGACAATGAACTGGATTTGGTTTATGATGCCGTGAAATATTCGCTTGAAATCGGGGTTGACGGTTTTATCGTGCAGGATATCGGTGTGGCAAAAATGATTAAGGAATCCTTCCCCACGGCAAAACTTCACGCCTCAACGCAGATGAGCGTAATGACTCCCGAGGGCGTTTCGGCACTTAAAGAAATGGGCTTTTCACGTGCCGTTCTTCCAAGGGAAATGACGGCAGAAGAAATACTTGAAATTAGAAAAAGCACCGATCTGGAACTTGAAATTTTTGTTCACGGTGCGCTTTGTATGAGCGTGTCGGGGCAGTGCCTGCTTTCTGCAATGATTGGCGGCAGAAGCGGAAACAGGGGGCTTTGCGCTCAACCGTGCCGCCTGCCGTTTTCGGCAAAGGGCAACGGCAGTTGTGATTTGAGTCTTAAAGATTTGAGCCTTATTAAAAATCTCGGTGAAATCGGGAATCTCGGTGTTATCAGCCTTAAAATTGAGGGCAGAATGAAACGCCCCGAGTATGTTGCCGCAGCCGTTACTGCTATAAAAAAAGCGATTGACGGCAATTATGATTATAAAGATGAAATTGACCTGAAAAGTGTGTTCAGCCGCAGCGGTTTTACGAACGGCTATTTTACCGATAACCGCGGCAGGAATATGTTCGGCACAAGGCAGAAAGAGGACGTAATTTCTGCTAAAGATGTACTTAAAAATTTTGCTCATTTATACGATAACGAAAATCCGCTTTTGCCGATTGATATGGATTTTGTGTGCAGAGCGGGCGAAAAAATCAGCCTTACTGCATCTGCGCTCGGCAAAACCGTTACCGTTTTCGGTGATGTTCCCGAAAAGGCAGTCAATAAACCGACAAGCCGTGATGCAGTGACTGAAAAACTTTCAAAACTCGGCGGCACGCAGTTTTATACAGGCAAAATTAACGCCGTTGTTGATGACGGTCTTGCCGTGCCTGTTTCAAAAATAAATGCACTCAGGCGTGCGGCGGTTGAAATGCTTTGTGAGCATAGCAAAAAAGAAGTTGAGGTACGCCTGTTTAAAAAGCCTTCAAAAATTTTCAGTGCAGGCGCACCTTTTTACACGGCAAGGTTTTCTTCTGCCGAACAGGTGCCAGATAAGCACCCGTTTAAATATATCTTTATTCCGATTTGGAGCAGTACCGATGATTTTGTGGACAACCGTGCAGGTGTTGAAATTCCCCGAGGAATGTTCGGCAAAGAAAAGGAAATCGAGCAAAAACTGATTAAACTTAAAAAAGCGGGTGTTTCATATGCGCTTTGCGGCAATCTTGGTTCATACACGCTTGCAAAACGGCTTGGCTACATGGTTTTCGGCGATTTCGGGCTGAATGTTTTCAACAGCATTTCGGCTGATATGATTGAAAATCCTATTTTGTCGCCCGAACTTACCGCTTTGCAGATAAACAGTATCAATGCAAAGGGCAAAGGCTTTATTGCATACGGCAATATTCCGCTTATGCTTACGAGAAACTGCCCTGTTAAAAACAGTATCGGCTGTGAAAAATGCCGCAAAAACGGCGGACTGACAGACAGAAAGGGAGTAACTTTTCCTGTTGTGTGTTCCCCGTATCCGTGTGTTGAGGTGCTCAACAGCGTGCCGATTTACCTTGCCGAAAGAATGGCGGAATTTAATGTCGATTTTGCTCATTTTTACTTTTCAAAAGAGAGCAGAGAGCAGGTTGAAAAAATTATTTCACTGTATGAAAACGGGGCAAAAGCGCCTTTTGATTACACAAGAGGACTTTATTACAGAGGTGTTTTATAATGCTGATTTTAGCATCAAAGTCGCCGAGACGGCAGGAACTTTTAAGACTTATAACTGATGATTTTACGGTGAAAACTGCCGATGTAAAGGAAAATCTGCCGCAGGGAATTGCGCCGCACGAAGCGGTTTTATATCTGTCAAAAATAAAGGCAGAGCCGCTTGCAAATGAGGGTGATATTGTTATCGGTGCAGACACTGTTGTTGCGGCAGACGGCAGAATTTTAGGTAAGCCTGCCGACCGTGAAAATGCAAAAGAAATGCTGCGCCTTTTAAGCGGCAGAGAGCACAGTGTGTTTACGGGCGTTACAATTTTTAACGGCAGAGAGCCGAAATCATTTTATATTCAGACAAAAGTTAAATTTTTTGAACTGACTGAAGATGAAATTGATTGGTACGTTTCAACAGGTGAGTGCGATGATAAAGCAGGTGCATACGGTATACAGGGCAAAGGCTCGGTGCTCGTTGAAAAAATTGACGGCGATTATTTTAATGTAGTCGGTCTCCCGGTGTCTAAATTATACAGAGAGTTGAAAGATGTAAAAATATTTGGCTGATGTTACAAATTTTAATGTAAAAAGTTGTCTATTTTGCCGAAAAAAATAAAATTTTATCTTGAACGAATAAATATTTTATGCTAAAATAAATATGTAAGGGCCTTTAGCCCTTTAAATTTTTAATAATTAAGTAAGGAGTTGAAAGTTATGGCAGCGGATTTGCATTGTCATACAAAATTGAGCGATGGTTCTGTAGGTATTGAAGATATTATTCAGATTGCGCAGAAAAGCGGAATAGATACTATTGCCATAACTGACCACGACTGCCTTGCAGGCACTGTCAGAGGGCAGGTTATCGGAAAAAGATACGGCGTAAATGTTATTCCCGGTGTAGAGATTTCGGGATTTGACTTTACTGCAGGCAAGCGGATACATATTTTATGTTACCTTGCTGATTCGCCGAACAGGCTTGAGGGTATTTGCAAGCGTACTTCTGTTGCCCGTAAAAGAGCGGGTCAGATTATGATGCTTAAAGTTGCGAGTCGTTTTCCGATTACAAGTGATTTTATTATCGGTCACGCCTCAGGTTCAACAAATCTTTACAAGCAGCATATTATGCACGCACTTATGGACGCAGGCTATACAGACAGAATTTTCGGCGATTTATATCACGCTCTGTTTGATGCAGACAGTGAAACGAACGTGCTTGCGCCTACAAAATATCCTGACGTTAAAGAGGTTATTGAGGAAATTCACGGTGCGGGCGGCATAGCAATTCTTGCACACCCTGCCAAATTTGATAATTTTGACGAGATTGAAGAGTATGTTGAACTTGGTCTTGACGGTGTAGAGGTCTGGAGTCCATCTGCAACTGAAAATGATATTCAGGCTCTTACTGCAATCTGTAAGAAAAACAAACTTCTTATGACGGGCGGTTCTGATTTTCACGGCATTTACGGCGATTCTACAGTAACTCTCGGCTCTTATGCTACACCAAAGGAAAATCTTGATAAACTGCTTGGCTATAAAGCAAAGAAAAAAAGAGCCCAGCGCAAGGCTGAACGTGAGGCTGAAAAAAACGCACAAAACGCAAGTTGATTGTTTTCAACTGTAGGGGACGATGCCCACATCGTCCCATTTTTTATAATTAATAATAATTCGGAGTTTTGTTATGTTTAAATCATTTGCAAAAACACCGCCGCTCGGCTGGAACAGTTGGGACTGCTTCGGCGCAGGCGTTAATGAGACGCAGTTAAAAGAAAATGCCGATTATATGGCAAAGCATCTAAAACAATACGGCTGGGAATATATCGTCTGCGATATTCAGTGGTATGAGCCGAAGGCAGTCGGCAATGATTATAATAATTTTACCGAATTGAATATGGATGCGTTTGGAAGACTTTTGCCTGCTGAAAACCGTTTTCCGAGTGCAGAAAGCGGCGCAGGCTTTAAGCCGATTGCAGATTACTGCCACAGTCTTGGCTTAAAATTCGGAATTCATATTATGCGTGGTGTGCCCCGTGAGGCAGTGCATAAAAATCTGCCGATTTACGGAAGTAAGTATACGTGCAGGGATATTGCGCATCATTTTTCGGTTTGTTCGTGGAATACGGATATGTACGGTCTTAAAAACTGTTACGGTGCACAAGAATATTACAATTCCATTATAAATATGTATGCCGAGTGGGGCGTTGATTTTATTAAGTGCGACGATATCTGCGTTACGGAATTTCGCAAGTGGGATAATCCGTATACTGCCGATTATGAAATCGAAATGATAAGAAAAGCGATTGATAACTGCGGGCGTGATATTGTTCTGTCGCTTTCTCCCGGTCCTGCAGATATTAAAAATGCCGCTCATTTGAAAAAGAATGCAAATATGTGGCGGCTTACGGGTGATTTCTGGGATCAGTGGGATAAACTTTACGAAATGTTTGATAAATGCCATTTGTGGGAAAATGAAAACGGCGGCGGCACATGGTGCGACTGCGATATGCTGCCAATCGGCAGACTTGCAAAAAACGCCTCCTGCCACGGTGCGCAAAACAGATTCACCAATTTTACAAAGGCAGAGCAATACACACTGATGAGCCTTTGGGGAATTTTTCGCAGTCCGCTTATGATTGGCGGAAATATGCCCGAGAATGACGGTTTCACACTTTCGCTTCTCACGAATGAGGAATATATGAAAATGCACCGCACTTCACACGGCGCACATCAGATTTACAGAAAAGAGCGAAACGGTAAGGGTACAATTATATGGTGCAGCAACGGCAAAGGCTGCAAATATCTTGCATTTTTCAACACAAAAGATACTGCGGCAAAAATTACATTTGATATCGGCACAATTTTAATGCCCGATGCAAAATATACCGCAATTGATATATGGAACGGCAAGCAGACCTCGTTTAAAAATAAAATCACCGTCACGGTTGAACCGCACGGTGCACGATTGTTTAAAATACAGTAACAAAAAAGAACCGAAAATCGGTTCTTTTTTTGTTTTCACTTGTTGTTACAATGATTTTCACTGCAATGACAGCATCCGCCGCAGGCAGAGCAATCACACCCACAAGATGATTTGCCGCTTTTTTTATCTTTTACAAGTTTTCTGATAATAAGCGCCACGATTAAAACAAGCACCAGAAGTACAATAATCGTTACACCGTTTGCCTTTAAAAAACCAATCATAAAACCTCACCTTTATTTATGCATTTTCGCATTAACCGTAAGTTTATTTGAATCATATTTATTCTTTCTTACAAGCATATAAATGAGCAGTGCAAGCGCGATGAATGCCACGATTGTACCGATGATACTTGCATCGCCTGTAAACAGACAGCCAAGTTGGAAGATGATGAACGAAATTACATAAGCAAATGCGCACTGATAGCCAACTGCAAATAAAGTCCATTTTGCACTGTTCATCTCTCTTTTAATAGCGCCGATTGCCGCAAAGCACGGAGCACAAAGAAGATTGAACACCATAAACGAATAGCCTGCAAGGGCGCTGTGTCCGCCTGAAAGTTCACCGAGGTTCTGCGCAAAAGCAGTCCAGATTTCATTACCGTTTTCAGCAAGTTCTTCACCTGCAAAATTATAAAGAATACCAAATGTGCTGACTACATTTTCCTTGGCAATAAGTCCCGTAACGGTTGCAACGGCAGTTTTCCAGCCGCCCCAGCCAAGCGGAATAAAGAGCCACGAGAACGCCTTGCCAATATATGCAAGAACGGAAATTTCCATATCATCTGTCATATGAAGTCCGCCGTTGAAAGTGAAACTCTGAAGGAACCAGATAACAATCGTTGAAAGCGTAATAATTGTGCCTGCCTTTTTGATGAAAGACGAGCCGCGCTCCCACATAGAGCGAAGAATGTAACCGACAGTCGGCATATGATAAGCAGGAAGTTCCATAACAAACGGCGCAGGGTCGCCGGAAAAACGCTTTGTCTTTTTCAACATAATGCCCGAAACGATGATAGCGGCAATACCGATGAAGTATGCCGAAACGGCAATCAGGCTTGACTCACCGAAACACGCGCCTGCGATTAATCCTAAAATCGGCAGTTTGGCCGAGCACGGAATGAACGTTGTGGTCATAATCGTCATTCGCCTGTCACGCTCATTTTCAATCGTTCTTGATGCCATAATGCCCGGAACGCCGCAGCCTGTGCCGATAAGCATCGGTATAAAACTTTTGCCCGAAAGACCGAAATTTCTGAAAATCCTGTCCATAACAAACGCAACACGGCTCATATAGCCGCAGCCCTCAAGGAATGCAAGCAGTATAAACAGAACAAGCATCTGCGGCACAAAGCCTAAAACTGCGCCGACGCCGGCAACAATACCGTCGTTAATCAAGCCGAACAGCCAATCTGCAATTCTGCCCTCAAGCAGGGTTGAGAGGAGATTCGGAACCCACTCGCCGAACAGAACATCGTTTACCCAGTCGGTTGCCCAGCCGCCGACGGTGCTCATTGCAATGTAGTAAACGCCTGCCATAACAAGGGCGAAAATCGGAAGTCCCCAAATTCTGCTTGTAACAATTTTATCAATTTTATCAGACGTTGTCAATTTGCCTTTTGATTTGTTGATATAACATTTGTCAATGATACTCGAAATATACTCGTATCTTTCGTTGGTGATAATGCTTTCACTGTCGTCATCAAACTGATTTTCCGTATCTGCAATCAGCGCCTCAATATCAGGCAGATTACTGTTTTTCTCTCTGATTTTATCGTCACGCTCAAACAGTTTAATGGCATAAAAACGTTTCAGATTTTCTGGAATATCGAGCCTGCATTCAATACTGTCAATCACTGCCTCAATTTTCGCACCGAAACGCTTTTGCGGAACAACTACGCCTTTTTTCGCCTCTGCAATTACTGCATCAGCCGCCTCGGCAACGCCTGTACCTTTAAGCGCCGAAATCTCAACGACCTTACAGCCGAGCGCTTTTGAAAGTGCATCTGTTTTGACAACATTGCCGTTTTTCCTGACAACATCCATCATATTTACTGCGGCAACAACGGGAATGCCGAGTTCAAGAATCTGCGTTGTAAGATAAAGATTTCGCTCTAAATTCGTGCCGTCGATAATGTTGAGAACGGCATCGGGCTTTTCATCAAGTATGTAATTTCTGGCAACAACCTCTTCGAGTGTGTAGGGCGAAAGACTGTAAATACCCGGCAGGTCGGTTATTGTGACCTCCTTGTTTGATTTCAGTTTACCCTCTTTTTTCTCAACGGTAACACCCGGCCAGTTGCCGACATACTGATTTGAGCCTGTCAACGCATTAAACAGCGTTGTTTTACCGCTGTTGGGGTTGCCTGCAAGTGCAATTTTTATAGACATATTGTTCCTCCTTACATTTTAATTTTATACGGGAGGGCACGGAGACCCTCCCCTACAATATAATTCGGTTATTAATAATGTTGTTTAACACCGTAGGGGCGGATACTATCCGCCTGTTAAGTCTTGAAGTTAGTTTTAACTAACCCACGCCCGAAAAAAGAAGCCGATTTACTCAACCTCTATTAAATCAGCGTCTGCCTTACGCAGAGAAAGTTCATAACCGCGAACAGTTACTTCAACAGGGTCGCCGAGCGGTGCAACCTTTCTTATGTAAACTTCAACGCCTTTTGTGATACCCATATCCATAATACGCCTTTTCAGCGCACCTTCGCCGCCGATTTTTAGCACCTTAACGGTTGAACCGACCTTCGCCTCTTTCAATGTCATACTTCATTTCTCCTTTACATTTTTATTTTATTAAACAATGATTTTATTTGCCACTGAACTGCTGATTGCCACACGTGACTCTTTTATGCTTACAATAACATTGCCGCCTGTTTTATTGATAACAGACACCTCTGCACCCTCAACAAAGCCGAGCGATTCAAGAAATCTTTTCTGCTCATCACGCCCGTTGATTTTAATAATGCTTTTCGTTTCATTATCATTCATCATAGAAAGCAGCACAACGTCATCTCCTTTGGTTAGCCAAGGCTAACATACAATTCAAAAATAAAGTTAGTATTCGCTAACCGATATAAAATATACCATATTATATCAGCATTGTCAATATGTTTTTTTAAAATTTTCAATGCGCCACATTTTTTTGCGGGAGGGCACGGAGACCCTCCCCTACAAAAAAAAATTAAATGTAACTCTGTAGGGGCAGGTCTCTGCGCCTGCCCGATAAAATAAATAATTTCGGTTTGGTTGATTGTATTGCGGTGCGTCGAGGACGCCGCACCCTACGAAACAACATCAAAGTTTTCTTAAACCCGTAGGGGCGGATAATATCCGCCCGTTATTCACCGATAACGCAGTATCACAAAAATCATAAAAAACAGGGAGGGCACAAAGACCCTCCCCTACAAAAAAATTAAATGTAACTCTGTAGGGGCAGGTCTCTGCGCCTGCCCGTTATTCCACCAACAACACAAAAAACCGACGGGGAAACCCCCGTCGGCATAATAATTAAATATTCAGCAATTACTTGCTTGCTTTGATAGCAGCCTGGGCAGCAGCAAGACGAGCAATCGGAACACGGAACGGTGAACATGATACATAGTCAAGACCGATGTTGTGGCAGAATTCAACTGATGTCGGGTCGCCGCCGTGCTCACCGCAGATACCGCAGTGAAGTTCAGGACGAGTAGCCTTACCGTTCTTAACAGCGAGTTCCATAAGTTGGCCTACACCTGTCTGGTCAAGTTTTGCAAACGGATCGTTTTCAAAAATCTTAGCATCATAGTATGCTTCAAGGAACTTACCTGCATCATCACGGCTGAAACCGTAAGTCATCTGAGTAAGATCGTTAGTACCGAAGCAGAAGAACTCTGCCTCTTTAGCGATGTCGGCAGCAGTTAATGCAGCACGAGGAATCTCAATCATAGTACCAACCTGATATGTCATATCTGAGCCTGCTGCAGCGATTTCAGCATCAGCAGTTGCAACAACGATATCCTTAACATACTTTAATTCCTTAGTATCACAAGCAAGCGGAATCATAATTTCAGGAGCAACCTTCCAATCAGGATGTGCCTTCTGAACATTGATTGCAGCACGGATAACAGCCTTTGTCTGCATCTTTGCAATTTCAGGATATGTTACTGCAAGACGAAGACCGCGGTGACCCATCATTGGGTTGAACTCGTGAAGTGAAGCAATGATAGCCTTAATATCTTCAACTGATTTACCCTGAGCGTCTGCAAGTTTCTTGATGTCTTCTTCTTCAGTAGGAACGAACTCATGAAGAGGAGGATCAAGGAAACGGATTGTAACAGGACAGCCTTCAAGTGCTTCATAAAGAGCCTCAAAGTCATTCTGCTGATAAGGAAGAATCTTTTCAAGAGCAGCTTCTCTTCCTTCAACAGTGTCTGCGCAAATCATTTCACGGAATGCAGCAATTCTGTCTTCCTCGAAGAACATATGCTCTGTACGGCAAAGACCGATACCTTCGGCACCGAGTTCGCGAGCCTTCTTAGCATCAGCAGGAGTATCAGCATTTGTACGAACCTTAAGAGTTCTGTACTTATCAGCCCAAGCCATAATTCTGCCGAATGTGCCTGCGATCTGAGCGTCAACAGTAGGGATAATGCCCTTGTAGATGTTACCTGTTGAACCGTCGATTGAAATATAATCACCCTCGGTGAATGTTTCACCTGCGAGTGTGAACTTCTTATTTTCTTCATCCATATTGATGTCGCCGCAGCCTGATACACAGCATGTACCCATACCACGTGCAACAACTGCTGCGTGAGATGTCATACCGCCGCGAACTGTAAGAATACCCTGAGCGGCTTTCATACCTGTAATATCTTCAGGTGATGTTTCAAGACGAACAAGAACAACTTTTTCACCCTTTGCATTCCACTCAGCAGCATCATCTGCCGTGAATACAACCTTACCGCATGCAGCACCCGGAGAAGCACCGAGACCCTTGCCGAGAGGAGTTGCATCTTTAAGAGCAGCAGCGTCAAACTGCGGGTGAAGAAGAGTATCAAGGTTACGCGGGTCAATCATTTCTACAGCCTCTTCTTCAGTCTTATGGCCTTCATCAACAAGGTCGCATGCAATCTGAAGTGCAGCCTGAGCAGTTCTCTTACCGTTACGGCACTGAAGCATATAGAGTTTCTTGTTTTCAACAGTGAATTCCATATCCTGCATATCGTGGTAGTGATTTTCAAGAGTATCACAAACCTGAAGGAATTCAGCATAAGCCTCAGGGAATTCCTGTTCCATCTGAGCAATCGGCATAGGTGTACGAACACCAGCAACTACGTCTTCGCCCTGTGCGTTGATAAGGAACTCACCCATAAGTTTCTTTTCGCCTGTAGCAGGGTCACGTGTGAATGCAACGCCTGTACCTGATTCGTTGTTAAGGTTACCGAATACCATAGGCATTACGTTAACTGCAGTACCCCATGAATAAGGAATATCGTTATCACGGCGATATACGTTTGCACGAGGGTTGTCCCAAGAACGGAAAACAGCCTCGATAGCGAGTTTCAACTGCTCAACAGGGTCTGACGGGAAGTCTTCACCAAGTTGATTCTTGTATTCAGCCTTAAACTGAGTAGCAAGTTCTTTAAGGTCAGCGGCAGTAAGTTCTACGTCAAACTGAACGCCTTTTTCTTCTTTCATCTTGTCGATAAGCTGTTCAAAATACTTCTTACCTACTTCCATAACTACATCAGAGAACATCTGGATAAATCTTCTGTATGAGTCATATACAAATCTTTCAAATGCAGGATCGGGGTTGCCCTCAATCATAGCAGCAACAACGTCGTCGTTAAGACCGAGATTAAGAATTGTGTCCATCATACCGGGCATTGAAGCACGGGCACCTGAACGAACAGATACCAAAAGAGGATTTTTGAGATCGCCGAACTTTTTGCCGTTAATCTCTTCCATCTTTTTAACGCCTTCCATAGCCTGAGCCATGATTTCGTCGTTGATTTTACGGCCGTCCTCATAATACTGAGTACAAGCCTCTGTGGTAATTGTGAAGCCCTGCGGTACAGGAAGACCGATGTCAGTCATTTCTGCAAGGTTTGCACCTTTACCGCCAAGCAGGTTACGCATGGTCATGTTGCCTTCGCTGAACATATAAACCCATTTGTTTGCCATTGAGAAATACCTCCAAATTAATTTGATTTATACTATAATCAGTATAATGCGTTAGAATTATACCACACTATAATGCAAATTACAAACATTTTTTTGTAATTATTAACATATTTACTTGAAATGTTTGGAAATATAGTGCATAATTATACTGAGGAAATTTTTACTCGGAGGTAAATATCAATGAAATGTGCAATTATACTTGCAGGCGGAAAAGGAACAAGAATGAAAAGCGAACTGCCAAAGGT
The DNA here is from genome assembly GCA_014465955.1 of Eubacterium sp. GTDB lineage: Bacteria > Bacillota > Clostridia > Oscillospirales > Acutalibacteraceae > Eubacterium_R. The sequence goes on from JACTVT010000020.1 coordinate 36,260, forward strand.
TATGTGCGAGGTGCTTTTTGAGCCTATGATTTCATACGTTATCCGTGCCGTTAAAGAGGCAGGATGCGAAAAAATATGCGTTGTTACAGGATATGAACACGAAATTGTTGAGCAGTATTTAAGCGATAATTACGACGGAATCGAAACTGCTTTGCAGTACCCGAAACAGCTCGGCACAGGCCACGCAGTAATGCAGGCAAGAGATTTCATTTCTGCCCACAAAAATGATGATATTCTGATTTTGAACGGTGACGGTCCGCTTATGGACGCCGACACAATCAACAAGGCATATGCTTATCATATGGAAAACAAAAATGCAATCACGCTTGTAAGCGCACTTGTTGACGATACAAACGGAATAGGCCATATTAAGCGTGACGAAAACGGCGTTCTTCTTCGCATTGTTGAGCACAAAGATGCAAATGAGGAAGAAAAGAAAATCAACGAATCAAACGCAGGCACTTACTGGTTTAAGGGTTCTGAACTTCTTTTTGCACTGGACAATATTACAAACGAAAATGCACAGAATGAATATTATCTGACCGACAGCCTTGAAATTCTTATCAATAAAGGCGAAAATGCAGGCGCTTACGTTTGTGAAAACAGTGAGGTTATTCTCGGTGCAAATGACAGAGTGCAGTTAAATGACCTGAACACGATTATGAGAAAAAATATCAACACTGCACATATGATAAACGGCGTTGATATTCCGTGCACAGACGGCGTTATGATTGGAATGGACGTTAAAATCGGCAACAGCACCACCATTCTGCCGAACACGATTATCACGGGAAACACGGTTATAGGCGAGGGCTGTGTAATCGGTCCGAACACACAGATTGACAATTCAACTATCGGCAGCGGCGTTGTGCTGAACAACTGCCAGATTCTTGACAGTACGGTTGAAGACGGCGCAGACTGCGGTCCGTTTGTTAAGGTAAGAGCAAAATCAGTGCTTAAAAAGGGCGTTCACATCGGCAATTTTGTTGAGGTTAAAAATTCGATTGTCGGCGAAGGCTCAAAAAGCGCACATCTGACTTATATCGGCGACAGTGACGTTGGCAGCAATGTTAATTTCGGCTGCGGCACTGTTACCTGCAACTATGACGGCAAAACAAAATCACGCTGCACAATCGGCAACGGCGCATTTATCGGCTGCAACACAAATCTGATTGCACCAGTTGAGGTGGGCGATATGGCATACATCGCCGCAGGCTCAACAATTACAGACACCGTGCCCGAAAATGCCCTTTCGGTTGCCCGTGCAAAGCAGATAAATAAGGCAGATTGGGTTACAAAGAAAAAGCCGTATAAGGGTATGGAATAATTCGATTATACCGCCCTAAGCCTTCCCCTTGAGGAAACTCCCCTATTAGGGGAGATGCCACGCAGTGGCAGAAGGGTCTGCCGTCTGCGGCTGAGCAAAAGGGGGGCCGCTTGCGGTGGATGAGGTGTTTTTACGTTAATACAATTTTATTTCCACCTCATCAGTCACTATCGTGACAGCTTCCCCTCAAGGGGAAGCCATGTTTTTCTTAACTTAACAAAATTATTGACAAATTATCATCAAACAATTATTATAAATACATAACAATTACAGGAGGTATGAATTATGGCTTGTTTTGCAGTTCCTGTTGCAGAGGCAATCGTTATGACAGCCGCAGCATACATTGCAAAGAAAAAGGAAAGCGCACCTGAGGTGCTTGAATACAGAACACCCGAAGGTGCAGTTGAAAAAATCGAGAAAGTGACTGTTTCAAGAAAACTTTCCTGGCTTCGCAACCTGCTCTGGGGCGGTTCAATACTGCTTGCTTTTGAGCATTTATGGCATGGCGAGGTGGTTCCGTTTTTCCCGTTCCTGACGGCAACATCGTCACCCGAAAGTACGGCGGTTATGCTTCACGAAATGGCAACGGTTGGCGTAACAATGGCTCTGCTTTCAACGGCAGTATGGGGCGCAATGCTGCTTGCAGTTAGAATTAAAGAAACAAAATTTGCCAAAGCAAAGGTTGTTACGGAATAAAAATCCATAAAAAATGCGGTGCGATTTTCGCACCGTTCAGCGTGTAGAAAAAGTCTAAATAATAAATTTCTACACGCTGGCAGACTTCGAGAAATGGAACATAATTTTGCATTTTGCGAGTGGGTGCCGTACATAGGCACTGCCCCCGAGTAAAAGGCAAAAAACGCCAAAAGGTACAGAAATTCGATGTTTCTGCACCTTTTTATATATGCTGCTGCAAGGCGGGTCGTCGGGGGTGCGGGTGTCCAGTGGACACCTCTGCGAAGCAGAAGCACCGACCGAGCCGACAGGTGAGACCGCCGA
>JACTVT010000067.1 GCA_014465955.1 Eubacterium sp.
ATAATGCAGGTATAACACTGCCAAATTAATATATGCACTTAATGACACAAAAGTATATTGTTAATTTGAAATCGACTGTTTCGCTTTCGTCGGGGAAACAGTCTTTTTTTATCAATTATCATCATTTAAACTTTGAGTTAAATTTTCAAGTAATACTTCTTTCTCGTCGGGTGATAACTCATCACTAAATAACGATTTTATAAGATATTTTTTTGTACTAAATTTTGATAATCCTAACGGCATAATCATACAATATGAGCAACACAAAGTAATAAACTCACTTCGGCTCATATTATGTGCTTTTGCGCACTTGTCTAATTCATTCAAAAAATTATCATTAAACCAACAATTTACTCGCAAATATTCACCTCCCACAATTACTATACACACATTAATGACACATATATAATAACAAATATTTACATAAATGTCAACAACAAATTTTAAAATAAAATTACTGTACAAAAAATTGTACTATAAGCAAAAATCAACAAATTTCAAAATATTTACAAATTTAATAATATTGTCAAGAAAAATTACACAATTACACAAATTAAAACACTTTAGTGTGTAAAAGTTCTCCGCTTAACCGTGCAGGCTGAAAGGCATTTTACACATTACACAAGAATTGCTATAAGTCGTAGTAATAGCAATTCCCGCAACATTCCTATTTTTTAACATTCAAATAAACAAACTAACAACGATATTTGAACAGTACAGCCACTGGGCACGCTCAAGGGCGTTGCCCCTGAACGTCAGCCGAACAAGCAAGCCACTGTATGTTGCTGAACGTATGCATACAAATAACACAATATGCACTGCAAATAAAGAAATGTCCTACATTAAAACAATAACGCCCCTGCTTAGCAGGAGCGTTTTTTTCAATCAATTAATATTTTGTATAATTGAGGGGACTAAAAACGGCAAATTGACCCGTTTAAAGGCATATTTTGCGTTATTCATCTTTGACCAAATAATTTTTGTTTTGTCTAATATAACATATTATTTCATCTAAAGCAACATCACGGTCATAATCTTTTATATGTTCTGTACCTGCAACCATATGCACTTGATAACCATTATTAAATGTTATTTCAGATACATCTAAATAATCCGGTAATTCATCAAGTATATTTTTAATTACATTTACGTCAATATCTTTAATCAACATACTAATCACCAGTATTTTTAAAGAAACCTACAATAGTAGATATTATATCAACCATTTTAAACAGAGCCATACAAGTTAAAGCAATACCGATAATAGTAATTGCTACATCATCAAAGAAAAATCTAACAAAAGAATAACCCATAGATGTATAATAATAAATAGACTTCAATTGTGATGTAAAATTCATAGTCGGAATATGGAACAAGCCTATAGGTAACTTAATAATAGCAACAAGCATATTAATTATAAATTCAATTATCATAAATCCGAGCCTCCCTCAATACCAACTTTATTAATTATTTGTTTATATATCATTCTGAAACAAGCAACGGCTAAAGAAATGTCAATAAAAGCACGCATAATTTTAATTGCATTATTATAAGCAGATTGAAATTGCGCAGGCATTTGAGAAACAAAAGCAAATAAATTATAACTTTGTGAACGTAACAAAGTATGTTTAACACCATTTAAAGTGAATGATATTTCAGGCACTCTAATATACAAAGAAACTGTATTAATATTTTCGCTAAGAATACCACTATACATTGTTTTTGTTTCTTCAAGCAATGTTGCAGGAAGTTCATATACAACGCCTAAATGTTCAGTAAGATAAGTATCTAAATCAGCACGTAAAATATTAAAATAATCATCAGAAGGCATAAATAAAGACTTTAAAAAATTACTGATATTTTCAAATAACTTGTCAAAAAAACCACCGATTTTTGATGTATTTTCATTATCGTTTTGCTTTTGTTCTTCTGCGTTCTTATTTGCATTATCTATTTGATTTTGTGAATTTTTATCAGCATTATTCTGTATATCGGTACTCCCCTGCTGAAATGTATTTTCAAGAGTTCCGAAAACTTCATCAACGTGTGCATTTACCTGAGTTTTTAAACTCGTAAAAATAGGCATAAGAGAACTATAAAAGGCACTAAAACTACTATCCATATATGATTGTAACTGAGTTTTTAAACTCGTTAAATTAGATGTTATGCGGTCACCTTGTGAATTAACTGTTGTATAAACACTTCCGACACGTTCATATATTGCGATAAGGTTAGCAGGGTGTTCGCCGTCAGCATTACGATAAATATTTGCAAAGTTATCATTCATTTTTTGTCGACTCTCTTTGATAGCATCATTAATAGAATATAAATAACTCATTGTTTCATAATGCATAGCAGAAATTAAACTATCATCAGATTGAGCCATAGCGGAATAATATTCAGAAGTTTCTTTATATTCATCAATAGCATAAACAGGAAAATAACTGCACAGTATCATTAAAGAGAGAAGAAGAGCGAACCCCCTCAACTTGAGGGGGTACTCGCTCCCCCTCTTCCCTTTTATTTTCTTATCCATAATGCCACCAAACAACCGAATAAAATTGCACTGATAAACACACCATAAAACTGATTAATCATAACAGAATGACTAACAGGCTTATTATTATGTACATCTACACTTGCATAACAATAATTACTATTTACATTAGAGTAAACATACTCACACTCATCACAAGAAACATTACCCTTTGCCGTTCCAACAACAATACGTGGCGTTGTATCATCACGTGATGCATTCTGACTATAAACAGTAATAACAAGCCATTCATCAGCAGTCATTGAATACTGACCCGTCACAGTCGGTTCTGATTTTGACAACCAAATAGTAGCGCCGTACTGTTGCCAATTACCATAGCCATTTACAGTGGTATCAGTATGCATAAAATAATACGGGTATTCATCAGAATAATAACTAATAACATCTTCGCAATATTCCCTTAATTCTGAATTAATCATAACTTTAACTCCCCTTTTGTAAATGCATTTTTAGCCAAATTAATAACCATTAAACTAATTGAAACAAAGATAAATACTTTGCCAATATCTGCCAATATAGGCGATAATAACGTAATTATTTCATTGCTCATAGATTGAATTTAACCCCCCTTTATTATTCTTCCATAACGTTGTATAACGTTTCATTTTTGCATATGTATCGTATTCTTCATAATATTCTGGCTTGTGAAACCAAAAAGAAATAGCCTTAACGGGTGCAGTTATTTTGCCGTCTTTCTCCTGCATTTCTTCACCCAATGACATACGGTTAATCTGAAAACAACCAAAATAACATTTACAGAGAACTACATTAAAAATCTGCTCTCTGAGCGGTTTAGCAAGTCGCATAAATACTTGTGACGTACCAACGATATGTATACGTTGCTTTCTCTGTTGTGAAATCTCTGTCATAACCTCTATAGGTACATTTTTACTCTCAAGTGAATTCATCTCAAGATGAAATTCATCTATAAAGTAAATAATGCCGTTTTTGCCATTTTTCAAAGTAGTAAGCATATCCAAACCTTGATAAGCAACAACAGGCTTTCTAAAGTCTTCGTCACGCCAATGAGCGTTGATATATTCTTCATTAATTACTTCACCCGTATCAATATAACAAACAAGATTATCATCTGTCATAATGGCATTAATAGGATAAGATTTCAAATCAACATTAGTAACAAGAATTGCACGGGGTGAAAAATCAAAGACTTTTTCAACATACTGAACACTTGACAATGTTTTTCCCGAACCTTGAGGACCGCAAAAAACACAAGTACCCCAACTATGCAAGTTACCCTCATCAGCCTTTTTATTGGCTAAACGCCATTTAATATATCGGAGCAGGCTGAATAACCCCAAGTCATTTTTAAACGCTAAACTATCCATAAATTAAATAAGGGGGAGCAGTGCTCCCCCACCTCCTTAAGCCGAAACTTTACCCTTCTTAACTGCCGCCATAATCTTTCTGATAACGTATCTCAAACCGAACCAGAACAGAGCAAGACCGATACAAGCACCGATACAAATACCGATAATAGAAACAACATTACCAATATTGACCTGATTAGTGACTTGCGTCCAAATAGAACTGATACCTTCTACAAAAGTTGTATCACCTTCAGCCGCCATAGCAGGCATTGCGGAACAAAGAACCGCACCCGCAGAAGTAAAAGCAGTTACTACTTTACCTTTAGCAGTCTTCAGAAAATTCTTTACTTTTTCGAACATAAAGACGTTTCCCCCTTTCCTTATTATTTTTTATCTTATTTTTAACAAGCCTTGAAATCCCTTGAAATGCGTCAAACATTCCATAAAGAGCAAAGCCATAAATAAGCCATACTACAAAATCCATTTTTTACACCTCATAATTTAAGTAGCGACCGTTTGGTACACATTTTACAACAATATCGTCACCAAATGCATTATCCAGCATTACGTGTGATTTTACTTTGATAATACTGTTTGACTGTGGGTCATAGCAACGGCAAGTAATACCCTTTTTGCCGTCAAACTCCCAAGCAGTACAATTAATGAACTTGACAGATAATTCCACTATTTCACCCCCTTACGAACACAACGAATTATGTTGTGCAATGATTGCATTTACTATAGACCAACTACGGCGGAATGTTGCATAATAACCCTGCCTGATAATTGCAACAGTAAATTGATTTATATCAATAAAGCCACTGTGTGAATTAATCAAGTTAATAATTTCAAGAATTTGCGTATCTTCACTATCATCAACTAACAATTTGATAACTTCTTGCTTAAGATTGCCTTGTAATTCATCAGTGCTATATTGCGCTTTATCGGGTATATCTTTGTGTGTTAAATATGTAGCATAAGAACGAAAATTTTTAACACATTCGATATGCCTTTCTTCGATACCTAATTCTTTAGCAACCGAACATTTATATCTTGCATTTTTAAATCTTACAAGTATATGATAATGTTCTTTTTTGAGTTCGCCCATTTTATAGCTCTCGGTATCTTCTGTATACCAGTCACGATTATGAAGAATACCAACGCTTGCATATGTACCGAATAACACGTCACGTGCTTTCATATGGTCGGCATTGTCTGTATAAAGGACAAATGCATATACCTTACTACGCTCTTTTTTATCTGACATAATAAACACCAATAACACATTTTTGTGTTAATCCCTTTCAAAAAAATATAACACATTTTCGTGTGATTTAAGCATAACACATTATTGTGTTATTGTCAACACATATTTGTGTTTTTTTGCTAAAATATTATTGAGGTGAAATTAATGAAGAAATCAACATACAAATATCAAAGAATAAGAGATACAAGAGAAGATAAAGACTTATCACAAAAAGATATAGCAGATTATTTAAATCTATATTTAAATCAATATAGAAGATACGAAACAGGCGAAACAACAATACCAATAAACATTATAAAAAAACTTAGTAAATTTTATAAAGTATCAATAGATTATCTAACTGAAATTGAAGAAGAAATCAACCACTAATTTTGACACTTTGACAATTTTTTACACGCTTTAGAGTGTCAAAGCGTACCACATAACCAAGCCATTTTTAAGACTTTGACACCTGACAATAGAATTGCTATAAGTCGTAGTAATAGCAATTCCCGCAACATTCCTATTTTTTAACATTCAAATAAACAAACTAACAACGATATTTGAACAGTACAGCCACTGGGCACGCTCAAGGGCGTTGCCCCTGAACGTCAGCCGAACAAGCAAGCCACTGTATGTTGCTGAACGTATGCATACAAATAACACAATATGCACTGCAAATAAAGAAATGTCCTACATTAAAACAATAACGCCCCTGCTTAGCAGGAGCGTTTTTTTCAATCAATTAATATTTTGTATAATTGAGGGGAGGAATAATTTGATTTTGTTAATTATTCCTCTGTCAGTGCGTGAAAAGCGTCGCGTATTGTTCTTACCGGTACTATGTCTGCATTAATTTTTAAATTTTTTGATAATCCTTTATAATTATGGAATGGGATTATGCATTTTTCAAATCCAAGTCTGTATGCTTCTGAAACTCGCTGTTCGCAGTTACTTACTGCTCTGATTTCACCTGCAAGACCTATTTCACCGAATGCAATTACATTTTCATTTACAGGCATATCCTTTAATGATGATACGAGCGCCATTGCAACAGTTAAATCCGCTGATGGCTCGTCCAGTCTTAATCCGCCGACAACATTAATATAAGCATCCATATTATTAAAAAAATAACCGGCTCTTTTTTCAAGTACGGCAAGTATCATTGCCATTCTGTTATAATCAAAGCCAGTGCTCATTCGTCTTGGAGTTCCGAAGCCTGTTGCAGTTACAAGCCCCTGAACTTCTGCCAAAATCGGTCTTGAACCCTCCATAACACAGGCTACGCAAGTGCCGCTTGTGTTTTTCGGTCTGCCTGAAAGCATAAGCATTGACGGGTTTTCGACTTCCTTTAAACCGTCCTGCATCATTTCAAATACGCCGATTTCGTTAGTCGAACCAAACCTGTTTTTTACACCTCTGAGAATTCTGTAAGAATAATTTCTTTCTCCTTCGAAATATAAAACAGTATCCACAATGTGTTCAAGAACCTTAGGACCTGCGATTGCACCGTCTTTGTTAACATGACCGACTACAAGTATGGGAATGCCGTACGATTTTGCCGTGTGCATAAATATATTGGTACACTCACGAACCTGTGTAACCGATCCTGCAGATGATGCACATTCATCAAAAGTCATCGTCTGTATTGAGTCAATTATAACAATATCAGGCTTTTCGGATTTTATTGTTTCGACAATTGTTCGCACATCTGTTTGTGATAAGATAAAAAGATTATTTGTAAACACACCGAGCCTGTTTGCACGCAGTTTTATCTGTGATGCAGATTCCTCACCGCTTACATATAAAATCTTTTTGCTCTGACCGAGATATTCGCATATCTGAAGTAAAATAGTTGATTTGCCTATGCCCGGGTCACCGCTGATGAGTACAAGAGATCCGAGAACAATCCCGCCGCCGAGAACTCGGTCAAACTCCCCTATTCCTGTTGATATTCGTTTTTCAATATCGCCGCTGATTTCATCTAATTTTAACGCATTTGATGTAATTACAGCGCTTTTTCCGCCTTTTTTTATTTCGGAAGCAGGTAATTCTTCATTGAGTGTATTCCATTCGCCGCAGTTAGGGCATTTACCAAACCATTTTGGAGTTTCGTATCCGCATTCGCTGCAAATATAGGAAGTTTTGATTTTTGCCATTTATTTTTCCTCTGTTAAATATTTATTGATTCCCATTAATATTGTATATGATAATTGCTTTTGATATTTATCGTTTTTCAGTTTATTATTTTCTTCGGGATTGCTCATGAATCCGCATTCAACCATCACTGACGGAACGGAAGCCTGATATAATATATAATAACTGTTGTCAGATACTTTATTTACACGCTGGTTTTCAGGCTGTAAAAATGATTTAGAGATGTCAAGTATATTATCTGCCAGAATTTTGCTTGTTTCTTCATTGGCCGTATACCATACCTGCATTCCCCATTCGCTTGTGTCTTCAAAATGATTCTGATGAATTGAAACCAATACAGAATTATCAATGTTATTTACAAAATCAAGCCTGTTATATAAATCAGAACGACTTGTGTCACTTTTTGGCGGATAACATTCCGAGTCGTTATTTCTTATAGTTACGGCGTTAATCCCCGAAAATCTCAGAAAATCATAAAGATTCAAAACAATACCAAGGTTAATATCTTTCTCAAGTGTACCGTCAGCCGCAGCGGTTCCGGAATCTTTGCCGCCGTGACCTGCATCAAGTACAATAGTTTTTCTTGATAAAATTTTTTGCGATTCAACATATTTTACTTTTTTTACTGCTAAATTCAATCCGAAAGTAAATGAAAACAATAATACAAATGACATAAATAAGATTAACGATTTTTTCATAAAAT